>CAKWRB010000005.1:0-13474 GCA_934845495.1 uncultured bacterium | reverse complement strand
AAGCAGCTTTACACAGTCCTCAAAACAGCCTGGTCCGGCGAGCAGACAGATAACTCGCTGAAGAACAGGATCTCGGAGTTGGAAGCAGGGAATTCGATTCGTGCAGCAAAGCAGCTTCTGGAGCAACAGGAGCGTGAAACAGTTGTCCCGGTGGATATCGAGAGCCTGCAGGCAGATGTGAATGCAGGGCGTTTCCTGGCGGCGAAGATGGAGACAGCAGACCATGCGCTTCCTTCCGCTGAAGAAATCGGAAAACAGCTCCGGACCGGGATCCTGAACCAGACTGCCCAGGGTAAAAGCGAGTTTATCGTTCGTCTGGCGCCGGAAGGTATCGGAGAAGTTGTTGTAAAGATTTCGGATGACCGGGAACATATGTCACTGAGCATCTTTACATCCAGCCCGCAGGCAGCCCGACTGATTTCCAACGAAGTCACCGCACTGCAGGAGGCACTGCGTCCGCTTCAGGCCCAGGTGGAACAGGTAGTCATGCTCCCGTCTGACCAGATGGCCTCGTATGCTTCGCAGAATGCCTTTGCCGATCAGCGGCAGTCCTCTTCGCATCAGTACTTCGAGCAGCGTCAGCAGCATCGTGACGGTCGCTGGAGAGAAGACGATGATAGCTTCGATGCAGTGATCGACCAGGTCCAGACGCTGGATGGCGAGCTGGACGCCTATATTTAAGAAAGGAGTGGTTGTGAATGATCAATGGAATCGATGCAGGAGCCAGCTATCGGAACCGATATACCGCTGGCGCCTTCAGCACCCGGGAAACCACTGGAACACCCGAAACCGAGCAGACCGGAGGGCAGTCCTGGGACGCAGTCTTTACCGACAAGGCCGATAATGGCGTTTCGGTGGATGACTTCCTCAATCTGATGGTGGCACAGCTTCAGAATCAGGATTTCATGAATCCGGTGGACGATACCCAGTATGTCACTCAGCTTGCACAGTTTGCCACCATGCAGCAGATGCAGGAACTGGCCACTTACATGAAAACCAACTACGTAATGTCGCTGGTGGGAAAAGAAGTTACCGCAGCCCGGTTCAGCGTTTCCGGTGAACTGCAGAAGGAAACCGGCAGGGTTGAAAAGATCTCGCTGGTAAATAACGAGTATGCTGTTTACATCAACGGCAAAAAGTTCAGCCTGCAGCAGATCATGGAGCTGGGCGCTTCCGAGGATAAGACAGAGTCCTCCAAGATCAGCATGGACCAGCTGATGTCTATGCTGGATCGCGAGGTAACAGTCCGTCTGAAAGCCCAGGGCGAGGGCGAAAAGGATACCACCATCACAGGTGTGGTGGATCGTATCTCGACCGAGTCCGGCAAGTATCGGGTTCAGATCGATGGAAAATGGTACTCCGCTGACGATGTAGTGGAGATTGCCGGGGAAGCCGTGCCGAATAAACCCACGGATCCGGAGAAGCCAGAAGGAACTGAAAAGCCGGAAGGAAACGGTGAGGAAATCCCTGATTCCTCGGAGAAATAACTCTGTGGAAGGAGAAACAATGCAGTGAATGACCTTTTGATCCAGCGCCGGATGCAAATGCCTGTGGTAACAGGTGTACCGGCCAATCTGGAGTCTGTGCATGGTTCCGAAGTACAGGCAGGTTCATCGTTTCAGGAAGTTTTGGCGCAAGCAGCCAATAAAACGGCCGAGATTTCCTTTACCAAGCATGCCGCTGGACGAGTGGCAGAGCGGGGCATCGAGCTTTCCAGCTCCGGAATGGAGCGGTTGGAGGAAGGACTTCGATTGGCGCGCGAAAAGGGATTGAACGATACCTTGATCCTGCTTGATGGATCAGCATTTATAGTCAGTGCCCGGAATGGCAGGGTGATCACCGCCATGCCAAGCCAGGAACTGAATGGCAGAGTATTTACAAATATTGATGGGACTGTGATCCTTTGACCGGACCTTTTGGAGGTCATAAGGCTTTGACCGATTGAGAAGCCCCGCAGTCCTAAAGGGAGTTAATTGAATGGTTAGATCAATGTACGCTGGTGTGGCCGGTATGCGCGCCAACCAGACAAGAATGGATATTATAGGTAATAATATTGCCAACGCCAATACATACGGATTCAAGTCGAGCCGGGCTACCTTCCGTGATATGTACTACCAGCAGATCCGTGGTGCATCCGGGGGCAGCGCCAACCGTGGCGGTATCAACCCCTCGATGGTGGGTTATGGTTCTCAGATTTCCAGCATTGACCTGATGATGACTCAGTCGTCCTTTACCTCTACTGGTAACCCGCTGGATGTAGCAATCGCTGGTGAAGGTTTTCTCCAGGTAATGGATCCGGACGGAAACATCTATTACACCAAGGCTGGTATGCTGGATATCGACCCCTCCACCGGTGCCCTGATCGATTCAAACGGCAACTTTGTGCTGGGAACCTCGGCTACCGATGGAAAGCTGGACAGCACCGAGCCTGGAAGCAGCAAGATCCTCATCCAGGTTGCACCAATCCAGGCAAGCGTTGGTAAGGTAGAGGCAGAAATCGGCGGCAAAAAGCTGAGCATCACCTCCACCAACCAGAACAAGGCTGCCAATGTGAGCTTTACCTTCAGCAAGACTACCTCGATCCCGGATGGTAAAGATGTGGTAGCCGTGATGGACGGAACCAGCTCCTCCATCAACATCCAGCTCAATGCCAACTCCAGCTTTGCTGATATGGCTGAGCTGCAGAAGAAAATCAACGAGGCCATCACCGCTGCAAATGGCGGTGCCCATCCCGGTGGTGATTTCACCTTTGAAATGCAGCCCGATCCCTTTGCAAACGGTCCGCTGACCGGTGCGCAGATCATTGACACCGCCGCTGCAGACTACGACGGCGGTAAGATCGAACTGGTTCCCCCAGGAACAGATGTATCCAAGGACGGCAGCTTCCTGGGCGGCTTCAAGATTGCGGGAACCGGTTTGATGTTCTCCGGCGCCGGCGATGTGAAGGTCGAGGTCAAGGAATCGACTCAGCCCAAGGGCTACAATGTAAAGGTGGATGTGAATGGCACCGAATACACCGGCTTCATCAGCGAGGAACGCGCAGATATTTCCACCGGAAACGGCCAGGTCCTGCTGAAGAACCCCAAGGGCGATGCCAACGATACCATCACCCTGTCCTATCCCAACAAGAAGGACATCGAGGCCAACAAGGATAAGCAGGTAACCATCGGTACAGCAACTGCCAGCCAGCCCTCCAAGGAACTGGGTTGGGGCAAGGGAACCTTCACCCTGACAGGCGGTACTGAATTTACCGAGCAGGATGTGGGAAATCTCACCGGTATCTCCATTGGAGCCAACGGCACAATTATGGGTACCTCTGCTGCTGGCCTTCAGGTTCTGGGACGCATCGACCTGGCCACCTTCGCCAATGCCGAGGGCCTGATGCAGTCAGGTAACAGCTACTTTACTGCAACATCCAACTCGGGCGATGCGAAGCTGGCTGTGGCAGGTGAAAACGGCACTGGCGCACTGAAAAACAGCGCTCTGGAAATGTCCAATGTGGACCTGTCCCAGGAATTCTCCGATATGATCACCACCCAGCGCGGATTCCAGGCTTGTTCCAGACTGATTACAGTATCCGATACCATGCTTGAAGAGCTTATCAATCTGAAGCGATAAATAACACTTTATGGCGGCGTTCAGCCGCCGGAGGGGGGCAGAAGGGCCCAGGGTTTTTCCGCCTCCCTCCGGCGGATGATCAGGAATAGAGAAAGGAGTACAAGTATGATCAAACTTAACAATCTGCGCGGCGGAGCTTTTGTACTCAACTGCGACTTGATCGAAACCATCAGCGAAAACCCTGATACCACGATCCGGCTGGTGAATGGACAGATCTATATTGTCCATGAAACGATGCAGGAGGTTGTAGATAAAACAGTCGAGTATCACCAAATGATTATGAGTAAGAATCGGTAAGTGAGGAGGATGTGGCAATGGATTTAATGTCTATTCTGGGGTGGGTACTTTCTATCGTTGTAATCCTGTTCGGTATTATGTTCGATAGTGGAACTGGCGAATTTATCGGAAATAACCTGAAGAGCTTTATCGATATTCCCAGTATCCTTGTGGTTTTGGGTGGTGTAATCGCTGCACTGATGGTGTCCTTCCCGCTCAAGTGCTTCGCACGGATCCCAAGGCATTTGAAGATCATTCTGATGCCGACCAAGTACAATCCTCAGGAGTATATTGACCAGATCGTAGAACTGGCAACAGAGGCGCGAATCAACGGACTGCTTTCTCTGGAAGAAAAGCTGAAGGATACAAAGGATGCCTTCCTTCGCAATAGCATGATGCTGGTCGTGGATGCGGTGGAACCGGAAAAGGTGAAAAATCTGTTGGAGACAGAGCTGGACTACCTGGATGAGCGCCATGCCCAGGACAGAGCGTTTTATGACAAGGCGTCGGCCTACTCACCGGCCTTCGGTATGATCGGAACCCTGATGGGTCTGATCAACCTGCTGAAAACACTCGATGACCCGGATGCGATCCCCCCAGCCATGGCTCTGGCCCTGGTTACCACCTTCTATGGAACAATCCTTTCCAACCTGATCTTTACACCTATTTCCAACAAGCTGCGTGTCCGGCATGAAGAGGAATATCTCTGCAAAATGCTGATTGCGGAGGGTGTCCAGGCAATTCAGGCGGGCGATAATCCGCGGTTTATCGAGGAAAAGCTGGTTCGCCTCATTCCGGCCTTCCTGGCTGACAAGGGGACCCGCAAGGAAAAGAAGGAGCGGGATTAACTCCATTGAAGATACACAATCTAAAGAAAGGAGACTGCGCTGATGAAACGACGGGTTCGTGAAACGGAAGATACCGGTACATGGATGAATACATACTCTGACCTGGTAACACTTCTTCTTACTTTCTTTGTGCTGCTCTTCAGCTTCTCATCGGTGGATGCAGAAAAGTGGGAAGCCTTTGTAAAGGCGTTCGGAACACCGGGAGATGAAACATCACAGGTTGTATTGGGGGTAGATCAGCCAGACCCCAATGCCAATAGCCCGGTTCCGGATGGAGCAGTTGCTGCAGCGGGGGATCCTGGATCGACAGAACTGCCCCAGGATTTCGACCAGCTCTATCAGTATCTGGAGCAATATGTAAATAATAGCGAAAATGCCGGATCCATTGAGGTAAGCAAAAATGGAGACAGCGTCGTTTATATTCGATTCCAGGATGATATTTTCTTTGATTCGGATGAGTATTATCTGCGTACATCGGCCTATCCGATCCTGGATGTGATAGGCGATGCCATTCACAATGTTGAGGATGAGATATACATCATCAGCATCAACGGCCATACTGCCCAGGTGGATATGCCCAATTATGCTGTTTCGGACTGGATGCTTTCTGGTGAGCGAGCCAGCAGCGTTGCAATTTACTTCGAGGAGGAGAAGGGAATCGATCCCTTGAAGCTGCGGCCGATGGGCTATGGAAAAAACTATCCGATTGCCTCCAACGATACTCCGGAGGGGCGGCGCAAGAACCGCCGCGTTGATATGGCTATTGTAAAGGATACGGGAGAGGCCATATCCGGTGGGATGGAAGAAGTCCTCAATAGCCTGTTCGACCCGAGCAGCTTCCCCGCAACTGGCGGGGTAGATGACCTGCTCACTCCCGATAGCAGCGAAGCATCCACCCACAAGCAAGGAAATGAGCCCGAATCAAACGGAGAAGGAGTATAGTGTATGGCAGAGCAACTTTCACAAAGCCAAATTGATGCGCTGCTGAAACGAATGAGCTCTGGAGAAGTAGATGTTGAAGAACCTGCTCACAAGGCCAGGGAGTACGACTTCCGTTCTCCTAAGAAGTTTACAAAAGAACAGCTCAAGGCTCTGGATAGTCTGCATGAGACATTCTCCAGAATGGTTGCCTCCTATTTTTCGGGACTGCTTAGCACAGCCTGTGAAATAGAGGTCTTGCAGATCGAAGAGCAGCGTTATTATGAATATAGCAACGCCTTGCCCGACCAGCTTTTGATTGGCCTGATCAATATGAAGCCGGAGAATCACAATTACAGTGAAGCGGCAATCACAATGAGTATGCCCATGTCGATCGGTTATTATTTCATCGATCGGGTACTGGGCGGTCCAGGTACCGAGTACAGTCTGACGAGAGATTATACCGATATCGAATTGGCAATCCTGAACAATATTTTGGGAAAAGCCTCCCAACGATATGCAGAAGCATGGCAGACTCACCTGCCATCTCAGGTGATGTTCCGTGGGATCGAAACCAATACTCGCCTGATGCAGGTGTTTGCGCCTGAAGATGTGGTTGTACTTGTGATTCTTAATATTAAGCTGAACAATCGTCTGGATGGCACAATAAGCCTCTGTATTCCAGCCTCTTTCCTGGAAGATGTGATCGGTGTATTCAACATCCGGTTTGTGCATGCACCAAAGCGTCAGGATCCGGTCCGGGAAAAAGCAAAGCGCCAGGTGATCCTGGAAACGGTTGCTGAATCGGAGATGGAAATAAAGGCGATATTCGACCAGTTCTCGATGCCGCTGCAGGAGATCATTCAGCTGAGACCCGATGATGTGATCCCGCTGAATAAATCCATCGACAGCGATGTGACGATCACAGTGGACAAGATCCCGTGGTACACAGCAAAACTGGGTGAAACCAAACAGAAGAAAGCAGTTAAGCTCAATAAGTTTTTAAGTAATGGAGATGAGGGGACACAATGGAAGATGAGCGCATCCAGCAGCACACAGAATCAATGAATATGAGTAGTTTGGAGATTGACACCATCGGAGAGATCCTGAATATCAGCATGGGTTCCGCTGCTACTGCCATTTCCACCATGCTGGATCGGCAGGTTATGATTTCAACTCCAACCGTAACTATGCGAAAGTTCAATGCACTCGACTATGTTTCGTTGGAACCGGCGATGCTGGTGAAGATTGGATATGTAGAGGGAATTTCTGGTTCCAATGTCATGATTTTCCGTCAGAAGGACATGCAGGTCATTTTGAATCTGCTGATGGGAAATGATGACCCGCCGAGCGACGACTTCACCTTTGACGAACTGAGCATGAGCGCTGCCTGTGAAGTTATGAACCAGATGATGGGAGCTTCTGCCACAGCGCTGTCCGAATTCCTGGGCAGACCCATCAATATATCCACCCCTGAGGCCACAGTGATCGGACCGGAAAATGATTATGCCAAGGCAATCCAGGTCCAGGACGGGCAGGAGATCGTATCCATATCCTTCCGGCTGACCATTGATGGCGTAATGGATAGTAACTTTGCAAGCATCCTGGGGATCGAGCTTGCCAAGGAAATTGTAGACCAGGCGATGGGGCAGCAGGAACCTGTTCCGGCCCAGGAACCTACACCGGCAGCAGCTCCGCAGCAGAATACTGCCCCGGCTCCGGCCCAGGCTGCAGAACCTGTTCCGGTGCAGCCCGCTGCACAAGCTGCTGGTGCAATGCCTGAGCAGCATGCAGCTCCGGCAGGGTATCCGCCCTATCCGGCTTATCCCAACCAGCCGGCTTATCCCAACCAGCCGGCTTACCCCAACCAGCCGGTTTATCCCAATCAGCCGCCCTACCCGGGTTACCCCTATTATGGAGGGTATCCTTCCTACCCGGGATATCCTAGTCAGCCCATGCCTGGGATGGCCCCGGCTACAGAGGCACCGGTGAATGTACAGACCCCGCAGTTCCCGCAGTTTGCCTCTCAGGGTACAACTGCAGCCAACCAGAACGGCAATATGGATCTCCTGATGGGTGTTTCCCTCAATGTATCCGTGGAAATCGGACGCACAAAGCGGAAGATCAAGGATATCGTTGATTTTGGCCAGGGAACTGTGATCGAGCTGAACAAGCAAGCCGGTGCGCCGGTTGACATTGTTGTCAACGGACAGCTCCTGGCCCGTGGCGATGTCGTTGTAATCGATGATAATTTCGGTGTACGCATCACAGAGATCATCGGTGTCAAGGAATTGATGGAGAGCCTGAAGGAAGAATCCCTGTAATTTTTAAGTAGAACAAATCATTTGAAATAAGAAAGTAGAGGTTCCGAATATGGATAAGAAGATTATGCTGGTTGACGATGCGGCTTTCATGCGTATGACCATTAAGAATGTGCTGACTAAAATGGGTTATACCAATCTTTTGGAAGCATCGGACGGCGCACAGGCGGTGGAGCTGTATGAGAAGGAAAATCCGGATCTCGTAATCATGGATATCACTATGCCCAACATGGACGGCATCCAGGCACTGCAGGCAATCAAGTCCAAGGATCCGGGCGCCAAGGTGATCATGTGTTCCGCTATGGGCCAGGAGGCCATGGTAGTTCAGGCCATCAAGGAGGGCGCTATGGACTTTATCGTTAAGCCCTTCAAGCCCGATCGAATCCTCCAGACTGTCACCAAGATCCTGGGCTAAACAGGTGAATGTGAATGGATTCCGGTAATGCACATACTGCGCTGTCCCTGTTGGGAAGTCTGATGCTTTTTGCACTGATTCTGGTGGCCGCCTGGTTTTCGGTTCGGTGGCTGGGGGGCCAGTACCAGCTGAAAACAGCAGGCAATCATATAAAGGTGTTAGAGCGGATCGCCCTGGCACCTGATCGAAGCCTTGTAATTGTGCGGGCAGGCAAGCAAGTGCTGCTGCTGGGGGTGACCTCACAGCACATTGATAAAATCGCAGAACTTGATCCGGATGAATTTTTAGAGGAACGGCTTCCTGCAGCAGAAAACGAGCGGTTTTCTGCTGCTCTGGAGGCGGTCATAAAAAAGAAATTTACTCCGACGGAAAAAAAGGAACGATCCGAATGAATGAAATCGCAAGAAAGAAAGCGGAGCTTTCCCGTCACGCCAAAATTCTGGGGCTGGCCGGGCTGGTGACTGCAGGGCTGATTGCCATACTGTGCAGCGTGACCTCTTATGCGGCATCGATAACAGTGGATCTGGGGGCTGGCAATGCAGGTGCTCAGTTCGGGGTGTTGGAAGCTCTGTTGATAGTAACCTTGCTGGCACTGGCGCCAACGCTGCTCATTATGATGACCAGCTTTACACGAATCGTCATCGTACTTTCTTTTCTTAGAAATGCTTTGGGCACACAGCAGTCGCCGCCAAGCCAGGTTTTGATTGGGCTGTCGCTGTTTCTGACCATGTTTATCATGTGGCCTGTATTCACTCAGATCAACGAGGAGGCATATCAGCCTTATCGGGCTGGTACCATCACTCAGCAGCAGGCGCTCGAGCTTGCTGAAGACCCACTGAAGGAGTTTATGCTTCGGCAAACTTACACCAATGACATCAACCTGTTTGTAACCATTGCGAATGAAAAAACCGGAAGTGAAATGACGATTTCGGAGGATCCGGAGCAGCTCAAGGAGCTGGGTATGGAGGTAGTGGTACCTGCTTTTGTAACCAGCGAGCTCAAGAGAGCATTCACCATGGGATTTTTGCTGTATATCCCGTTCCTGATTATCGATATGGTGGTATCAAGCACCCTGATGTCGATGGGTATGGTCATGCTTCCGCCGTCGATGATTTCTCTGCCGTTTAAGATCATGGTCTTTGTACTTGTGGATGGCTGGGGACTTCTCGTCGGAACTCTGGTGCGAAGTTTTCATTAGTAAATGTGAGGTGAAACTGTGACTCAGGCCGAGGTATTGGATATATTCCGTGAGTCGCTTTTGATAGCGACCAAGCTGGCAGCTCCCATCCTGATTGCCAGCATTGTCGTGGGATTGATCGTAGCAATTTTTCAGGCTGCAACACAGATTCATGAGCAAACACTGACCTTTGTCCCCAAGATACTGGTGACAGCGTTGCTGATGGTGGTATTGGGCTCATGGATGCTGGGGCAGATCAATGACTTGATTCAGTCCATATTTGGTGTGATGGCGGGGTTGTAATGTATGGTAGAGGGACTGCTTGCAAATACAGTTTCCTGGCTCCTGGTTTTTACCAGAATGGGCGGGATGCTGGGAATGAACCCGCTGTTTTCCCGTCGCAATGTGCCTGCTGGTGTACGTGCAGGCATGACCCTTCTGTTTACAGTGCTGGTTGCACCAGGAGTATCAGCTGCGGCAGTGACCGGACTTGATTCGCTGGGACTGGCACTGGCACTTTTGCGGGAACTTTTTGTGGGGTTGGCCTGCGGATTTGTATTCCAGATCTACTACTACATGCTCTTTTTTGTTGGAGATTGGATGGATATGCACTTCGGCCTTTCGATGGCAAAAGTCTTTGATCCGGGCACCAGCATTCAGGCTTCGATGTCAGGAAATCTGCTCAATGCAATGTTCTTGCTCTATTTTTTCGCCACAGATAGTCATCTGCTCCTGATTCGTATCTTTATCGACTCATTCCGGATCCTGCCCGTAGGCGCGGTGAGCTTGTCTGCTGAAACACCGCAGTTTTTTATTGAGCTATTTATTGCAGCATTTTCAATGATCCTGCGGCTGGCACTTCCCTTTGTAGCGGCAGAAGTGGTCCTGGAACTGATTACCGGAGTTCTGATGAAACTGATCCCTCAGATCCATGTATTCGTTATCAATATGCAGATGAAGGTTGCACTTGGGTTTATCCTTCTGCTTGCGTTTTCAGGTCCCATCACTTCTTTTTTGGATAACTATATGCGTGTGATGCTGGAGAATATGCAGTGGGCATTTTCCGCTATGGGCGCCTGATGCATGACCAAGTGATAAAAGAGGTGGTGAGACTTTGTCTTCTGAAAAAACAGAAAAGGCGACGCCTAAACGAAAGCAAGATGAACGAAAGAAAGGTAATGTATTCCAGAGCCAGGATGTAACCATCGTTTTTTCTCTGCTTGCGACCTTTTTTGGATTCAAGATGCTGGCTCCCTCTATTCTGAACTCGATTGAACTGAGTCTGACCGAGTTCCTCGGTCTGGCAGGCAGCATGAAAGAAGTCACCATGGCGGACGCCCGTACTTTTTTTCTAAAAGGCTGCATCACCTTTTTGATGACCGCATTCCCGATGCTGCTGATCTGTGGGCTGGTTGCCATCATCTCTACGGTAGCACAGACCCGCGGACTGTTTACAATGGAATCCCTGTCCCCAAAATTCAGCCGACTGAGTCCCTTGCAGGGAATCAAGAAGATGTTTTCGCTCCGGGGTGTGATCGAACTGCTCAAAGCAATGGTTAAAATCACGATCTTGGGGTCGATCCTGTGGAGTGGATTCCAAAAAGAAATTGGCAGTTTTTATCGCCTGATAGATATGGAGCCGATGCAGGCCATGGCATATACAGGCAATGTGATCCTGTCTATGGTGAAGTCGGTGGCGATTGCCATGGCATTCGTAGCAGGCTTTGACCTGTTCTATCAGTGGTGGGATTATGAAAAGAATCTGCGTATGTCCCACCAGGAACTGAAGGAAGAATATAAGCAAACCGAGGGTGATCCTCAGATCAAGGGAAAAATTCGAGAGCGCCAGCAGGCACAGGCACGGCAGCGTATGATGCAGAAAGTGCCGTCGGCTGATGTGGTAATCCGAAACCCTACCCACTATGCTGTGGCGATCCAGTATGATGCGTCACGCAGCAATGCTCCGGTAGTTGTGGCCAAAGGTGCGGATAGCCTGGCTTTGCGCATTGTGGCCGTCGCAGAGGAGCATGGTGTGTTTGTCACCGAAAACCGTCCGCTGGCCCGCGGCTTGTATGAGGCTGTAGAGTTGGATCAGGAAATCCCGGATCGGTTCTATCAGCCTGTGGCTGAGGTGCTGGCCTTTGTATACAGTTTGAAGAAGAAGGAATTGAAGTAGAGTGAAATTTTTCAACAATGCAGTATCTGCCTTTGTAGTGCTGATCATCTTCCTGCTGATCATTCCATTGCCTACATGGCTGCTTGACTTCATGTTTATCACGAATCTGACAATCTCGTTTGTGATTCTTCTGATGACCATGTATATCAAGGAATCTCTGGAAATTTCAGTTTATCCGTCGCTGCTGCTTATCACCACCCTGTTTCGTCTGGCTCTGAATGTATCTTCTACCCGTAAGATCCTTACCAACAATGGTTATGCCGGCGAAGTGGTTAAAACCTTCGGTGAATTTGTAATCCAGGGCAACGTGATCGTCGGACTTGTGATCTTTCTGATCATCGTTCTGGTGCAGTTCATTGTTATTACCAAGGGTTCCGAGCGAGTGGCTGAAGTATCGGCACGATTCACATTGGATGCGATGCCTGGTAAACAGATGGCCATCGATGCTGATTTGAGCAGTGGACTTATTGATGAGGCCACTGCCCGGGTACGCCGTTCCAAGATACAGCGGGAGGCGGATTTCTTCGGCGCCATGGACGGTGCCACCAAGTTTGTAAAGGGCGATGCCATCATGTCGCTGGTGGTTACCTTTATCAACCTGGTCGGCGGCATTGTAATGGGATTCATCAACCATGTCGGCAGCTTCCAGGAGATCGTGCAGATCTATTCCACCGCCACGGTCGGCGATGGTCTGATGTCCCAGATCCCGGCGCTGCTGATTTCGGTTGCAACCGGTATGATCGTAACCCGATCGGCATCGGAGAGCAATCTGAACGAAGATGTAGTTCGCCAGCTCTCGTCTCAGCCGATGGTTCTGATCCTGTCTGCGCTGGCGATGGCCTCGCTGTGCTTCATCGGATTCCCTGCTCTCCAGGTGCTGACGATGTCTGCTGTGCTGATAGCATTGGGTGTGATACTGATGCGTCACAATGCCAATGAGGCAAAGGCGTTGGAAGAGGGGGAAGTTTCCACTGTCACCGAAGAAATCACCAGCGAAGCTGCATTCTATAAAAACATCGATAATGTCTATAACCTTCTCAATGTGGACCAGATTTCGATGGAATTTGGTTACAGCCTGATTCCGATGGTAGACGAATCCAGCGGCGGAAACTTTATTGACCGAGTCGTTATGTTCCGAAAGCAGTTTGCGTTGGAGATGGGAATGGTATTTCCGTCTGTACGACTGAAGGATAGTGGTCTCCTCAATCCGAACCAGTATGCGATCAGCATACGAGGGGAACAAGTGGCACAGGGTGAGGTTCTGGTGGACCATTACCTGGCCCTGGCCCCGGACCCGGAGCACGACACGATTGAGGGAATCGAAACGGTTGAACCTGCCTTTGGCATGGCTGCCAAGTGGATCAGCGAGGATCGTCGTATCAAGGCAGAACTGGCCGGCTATACACTCATTGACCCGACATCGGTGATCATCACTCACCTGTCTGAAGTAATCAAGGCTCATGCCCATGAGCTGCTTAACCGTCAGGAAGTTGGAAATATTCTGGCGAACATTCGCAAGACCAACGAGGCTTTGGTCGACGATACCATTCCGGCCATTGTATCGGTGGGTACCCTGCAAAAGGTGCTGTGCAACCTGCTGCGTGAAGAGATCCCGATTCGGGATATCGAAGCGATCCTGGAAACACTTGCAGATTATGGCAGCACAGTGAAGGATATTGATATGCTTACCGAATATGTGCGCCAGTCGCTGCGGCGAACCATTAC
>CAKWRB010000004.1 GCA_934845495.1 uncultured bacterium | reverse complement strand
GTGCAGGACTTTCTGGATTCCATCCCACCCGAGGTGCTGGAGGAGCTGAAGGCGAACTATCAGGCACAGCATCAGGAACTGAAGCTGTAAAATTTTTAGGGGCGGCTCTTATCAGGATATACAGAAGCGCCCTGCCCCGGAGATTTTTCCGAAGCAGGGCGCTTGTCCTGATAATGATTCAGTTCGCTTGTCATCCCTCCGATGAGAAGGCGTCGTTATGGTACCTTAACGTGGATGATTTATTGTTTTCACCTTTTCCATAAACACTGACTGTAACCGGAATTATCCCACAAAAAGCTGTTTTTAAAGATGTTTTCCGATATGGAGAGAGGTTGTGGCTCAGCTGCGAAGGGAGGGGGAAATGTCTCCCTCTTCCAGCTGCCAGACGACATCCAGATCCCAACCCAAATTCCGGAATATCTGGGGATCTTTCATCTCTTCAGGTGAGAGGGCTATGGCATTAAATTTGGTATTGGAGCCTGGATAGGCATAGCCAGGGCCCCAGTCTCCTGTTTTTTGGGCATTGTAAACACAGCCGAAATCCTGGCCGCTGTGATAGCCTATAAAACCTCCTACCGGTCCGGACATAGCGGTAATGACCAAATTTGTATCACTGTAGCAGTTGATAAAAGTGCCATTATAGCTGGCTCCGGCCAGACCGCCAATATTGCTTACCAGCAGTTTTCCCTCTTTTTGGAATGCAGGCACTGCGGTAACAGTTCCCCGGCAAAAACAGTTCAGAATCTCGGAGTTATTATTGGCGCTGCCGATCAGCCCACCCACATTGTTGTCCCCGGAAACATCGGCAAGGGCAAAACTATTTCTTATCTGCAAGTCCTCTCCGGTCGAACCGATAAGACCCCCAAACCCGCCATGAGAACGATAAATTCCAGTGGGGAGCTCTATGGTGCCTGTGAAAGAGCAGCCAATCACAAAAGCGGGAGTTTCTGTGTGGAAACCATAGGGGCCGCGTCCTGCCAGGCCACCCGTATCACCAAAGCCCTGGACGGTGCCTTCAATATGGAGGTCACGCACGAGTGATCCAGCGCCCAGTACTGCAAAGAAACCGCTCTGGGTATAGGGATCTTCCTGGCACTGGACGTTTTCGTAGGGTACATTCAGGCCGGTAATCCGATGTCCGTTGCCATCAAAGGTACCGAAAAAGCCAAGATAAGAACGCATATCTTCATAAAATTCTGGATTTTCCTCTTTTTCCTGGGTAATTTTCTGAATAAGATAGTCATAACCTTCCAGCTGGGTTCTGGCATCTCGCAGATCAAGGACATTTTTCAGAGGCCCGATAGGAGACCAGGGTTCTCCTTCCAGGTCAATATCCGCATCAAGCTGCCAGGTAAGGTCCTGACAATAGTAGGAGGCGCCGGTCCCCACCCATTCTGCAAATGCAAAAAGCTCTTCTTTTGTCCCCAAAAGGCGAACCAGCGGCTGATCTCCCTCCCGACCAGGAAGTTCAGGCATTTCAATTTCAGCTGTATCTTGGGCATCAGTCTCAGAAGGCTGGGAGGAGGAAATAGACGAAGGTTCTGTTCCTCCAGAGGAATCAGGCACAGATGAGGGAGTGGACTCCCTGCTGCATCCGGATATTAACCCAGTCATAACTCCCAATGCGAAAATCAGAGCAATTTTTGCTTTCATAATAATTCTCCTTTCTGTTGCCTTTTGCTCAACATATCAAAAAGGGATTTGATTAATAAGCAATTCGAAAATAGTCCAAGTAAGCTTTGTATCTGTCCTGTGCGGTCAGGCAGGTATCAATCAGATATCCTTTTTCATGATTCCACTCTTTCAGTCCCCGGTAGTAGAACAGCTTCAGATTATCTTCAATGATAAAAGGAACGATATTATATTTTAGGCACTCTTTAAACAGGAGCAGTCTGCCCACACGACCGTTTCCATCCTGGAACGGATGGATTTGTTCAAATTTCACGTGGAAGTCCAGAAGATCTTCAAATGTTTTTTCTCCTATCCCGCTGTATTCGATCAGCAATGCTTTCATCTTATCGGCAACTTCTTCCGGAAGGGCTGTTTCTATGCCGCCAACTTCATTGGGCATCTTTTTATAATCGCCAACAGCGAACCAATCTTTTCTGGAGTCACTGGTTCCATTCTTTAAAGTCAGGTGCAGTTCTTTGATGAACTTCTCGGTCAAAGGCGCCTTCGCACTCTCGATAATCATATCAACGCAGCGAAAATGGTTGGCTGTTTCAATGACATCATCCACATTGAGAACTTCATTTTCAGCGCCAATGGTATTGGTTTCAAAAATATATCGGGTCTGATCATGAGTCAGGCGACTTCCTTCCATGTGATTGGAGTTGTAGGTTAGTTCAATCTGTGTTTTGTGATAAATACCACCAGGGTATTTACTTGCCTTTTGCTCCTTCAGGATATCCAGCAGGTTGGAAGGGGATTTTTGGCTTTTATTGGTTCGCTTGGGCTTCTCTGCGTTTTCAGGAATATTCCAGGTCTTTCCGGTGAGAAACGCTCCATTTACTCGCTCCTGGGCGCAATAGTTTCGGACACTGCGCTCTGAGACGCCCCACTTTTTTGCAGTTTCAGAAACTGAAAGGTATCGCATTTTCCATCCTCCGTCATGTATCAAAATAATCCTGATTTACTGTATAGTATAGCATGGTATCGGCAAAAATAACAGTCATTTTAACTCTGACTTGCAGAAATTATTGCCGATACAGGAAGTTTTATTTTTATAGTTCTCGTCTTTTGCATGTTTTATAATCACAAACAGTATCCATATACTGAGAGATTGGTTCTTTTGCCTAGGCACTGGACTGGGTTAGTTCCCATCTGAACATACAGAAGCGCCCTGCCCCGGAGACTTTTCCGAAGCAGGGCGCTTGTCCTGATAATGATTCAGTTCACTTGTCATCTCCCATGCCAGGAGAAAGCCGCAGATGAAGCTGTCCAGCGAAAGCTCATTTGCGATCCGGTCACCGGCATCGATGATCCGCAGAACCATCTTCCGTTCCGGCTTGTCCAGCCGCTCAATGAGTATCTTGTGGTACTGCTCAATTTCCTGGCGATCCTCTGTCATGGGAAGAGGGGTGTAGAATCGGTCGTATAATAATTGCAGGACGTTATTCATGTGCCTTGCCTCCTTATAGCAAGACACAATACCACAGGTTGAGGGAAATAGCCAATACTATTTATCTTCGAATTTTTCAATCTTCTTTTCCAAGTCGCTCACTTTATTCTCTAGTATAAAGTATTTGAGAACAGTTATCAAAACTTCCGCAATGGATAGAAGGCTAACTCCACTTAAAATCCAGATAAGCAAAGACGGGAGCTCTTCTTGAATTCCTAAAAAATATACTACTGCGGTGCAGGCAATCAGTTGAATTAAAGGGATAGCCATTATAAGCCAAAGAGCCTTTCTAGATGTTTTAGAAAGCGCTGTAATACTGCGGTAAAACTCTCTATTTTTCTCCTGTTCTTTTTCTATCTTTGTAACATTCTTTTGTAATTCAGATATAGATACAAGAGAATTTGCAATCAGCTCATAGAGAGAATTTTCTGTAGGATATTTTGGTGTGCTTGTGCTGTTTGGGGACACTATTCGTGGACAATTTTCACAGTTTGGAGGAAAAGGGCCTACAGAACCGGTTCCTGTATATGTATCATTTATTAACTTGGCCATCAAATCAACTCCTTTATTTCACAAGGCTTAATTTTTCCGGCCACTTGATTAAGCATATTCGCAATTATACTGTCAGAGATTTCCTTATTTTCTTCTGGAATGTTATTGGTATCGAGTTGGATAATTACTCCTTTATGACTGGTGCTTCCAACATGCAATTCAGCAGCTTGAACAGTTTTAATATTGTTGTAAACAATACCTTTAATAATTTTTTGTCTGTTCATTCGAAAGTTGATTTCTGTGCAATCATTTGAATATGGTATATTGAGATATTTGTCATATATAGCCATAATATTATTTTCAGTTTTGTGGAAAAGTGTTATTACTACTCCAATTCGAATTAGATCAGTGGTATTAATTATAGATTTATAGTATTTATCCACCAAAGGCCTGTATTTTTTGAATAGTTCTAAAGGAGGAATGTCTTCTTCGAATTTGGGAGAAATTGAGAAGTCAATCCGATTCCTAGATACATTAAGTGCATAAACCCCATTGGTGGATCTTGCTTGAACAAGTGGAATCTCAGCAGGAGCTTCTAGTGGAAGATTCAAAATATTCGGCATCGCATCGAAAATAGATCCTACTTTAGAATTAACTTCTGCCATAATGAGATCCGGTCTGCTCAGAATCTCTTTGGTGAATAATGCTATTTGAATTGATAAAAGCTTCATATAATCACTCCTTGTTATTGTATCTTACGCCTCAAAAAGAGCCTTTAGCAGCTCCACTGCGCTCTCCTCGCTGGGATCGTTGGTGCCCAGCTCACCGCGGAAGGCTCGGGCGAGGATGGCTTTTTTGATGAGGTCAATCTGCTCCAGCACCCCTTCGGCAGCTTCCTTGGCCTGCTGCTCTTTGGTAAGGAGACCATCAAGGATGCGGACGATTCTGGATTGTTCTACAACAGATGGAATAGGCAAACGGATTTTTTTAAACTTTACAATAGTAAGTGCATTATACGCACTTCCGGAAACTGTTTCTTCAATTTGTTCCTTAAATTCCGGTGACATAATATAGAATTGCAAAAATCTCATATCTAATAATTTACTTTTCCTCACCTGCGTCAGGTTTCCGTCTTTATAATAGAACTTTCTATTATCAACAATCCAAGTCTTTCCTATCGTTCCGACTGAAGTCACAAGCAAATCCCCGACACCAGGAACACCATGTTGATTCTTGATCTCCTCATATCTCTGTTCGCTTATAAAAAAAGTAGGTTCAGTGTTTCCAGTATCATATAAATCTACGACCTCAGAAGACCTGAAAAATGGAATCCCGCTAGCGGTATATTCTTCTTTATAAATTCTTTTACTTGATAAGATGTCTGTAATATCGCCCAACGCTTTCTTTTCCCAAGTCTCCATCCCCACGCCATGTTCTTTTCTCCACTGGGCGGTGAGCTCGCCGGTGAAGGCTTTGTGGAGGATGGCGGATTTGTGGGTTTCAAAGCTGTCCAGGGCTTCCTGGGCCTTTTGCTTGGCCTCGTCCTGCTTGGCAAACAGGCTTTCAATTCAGTCAACAAAACGCTGTTGCTCAGGGAGGGGTGGGACTGGCATTGTGTCCATGCTACCTTGAGTCAACTTTAAACGAGTAGTTCCGTTCACAAAATCATGATAATTAAAAATATTAAGATAATGCATTAAAAACAGGTTTCCAGTATTTCCGAAATGGGACCGTAAAATGTGTGCGTGATTGTTGACCCATGCCTTTCCTTCAATTATATAGGCTTTATCTTTAATTAGGTCAAGAAAGGGTGCACCGTCCTCACCAACTAATACCAATTGTTCGTTAGTAAGAAAATCATCGATCCAGCCTACCTGTCCTGTTGCACCATAATAAGGAATATCTCCCTCTCTATTGGCTCGTTCGGATGCGTTAATTGGTTTTCTAAATGAATCGAGACATTCTGCTGCTCCTTTGGTGAGATATGTCCAGCACCAATTCTCCGGTACCTTATAGGGCTGCTCGCTCTCTGGCACCAGGGCTGCCTGGAGGCGCTCTTCTGGGGTCAGAGATTCCTTTTTCTTTCCTCTTGCCATCAGTCCTGCACCTCCAGAGCTCGCAACTCCTTTATTACGCTCCGCAGCAGGTCTACCGCCTCTTCCAGATTGGCAGCGGCCTCCTCTGCGCTCTCTGCTGGATTGGGCAGGTCGTTGTAGTCCAGCACTGAGTCGTCCCGGATCAGACCCAGATCTAGGCTGTTTCCCTTTTCGGCAATATGCTCCCGGGTGAAAACGCTCCACCGCTCGTCCTGCACAGCATGGCGATCCTCTGCTTCATAAGCGCTTTCAAACTTTGTAAAATGCTCGGGCTTCAGCGGTGTGGTCTTGCCGAAACTGGGCATATTGGTGCGCAGGTCGTAGAACCATACCTCCTTGGTGTTGTCCTTGTCGGTCTTGCCCCGGGTGAAGAAGAGAACATTGGTCTTGACGCCCTGAGCATAGAAAATGCCAGTGGGCAGGCGGAGAATGGTATGCAGATTGCATTTGTCCATCAGGTCGCAGCGAATTTTTTCTCCATCACCATCGGCAAAGAGCACATTGTCCGGCAGCACTACAGCGGCTCGGGCTTTGCCGTTGGTCTTCAGGCTGCGATAGATATGCTGGAGGAAGTTCAGCTGTTTGTTGCTGGTGGGGAAGGTGAAGTCGTCTCGGGTGGCACGCTCACCACCCTTTTTGGTGCCGAAGGGCGGATTGGTAAGCACCAGATCCAGATCGTGCATCTGTTTGCCCAAATTGGAGAGGGTGTCTCCCAACAGGATCTGTCCCTCAATGCCGTGCAGCATGGCGTTCATCAGTGCCAGGCGATGGGTGTCATGAACAAGCTCGCAGCCGGTAAAGGCTTCCTTCCGCTCAAATTCAGCCAGATCCGCATCCAGGTCATAGAAATCATCGGTGTGATCCTTTACATACTGATGCGCCGCAATCATAAACCCAAAGGTACCGCAGGCAGGGTCATTGCAGCGCTCTCCGGGCTGGGGTTTCATGAGGCGGGTCATCACGTCAATGAGAACACGGGGAGTAAAGTACTGGCCCGCACCGGATTTTTTCTCGTTGGCGTTCTTTTCCAGGAGGCCTTCATACAGGTTGCCCAGGCCTTCTTCCCGGGCCGAATACCAGTCCAGGTCATTGATGGCAGAGATAATTTTCTCCAGATTCTTGGGTTCGTCAATGTTGGTGGCGGCTCCCTGGTAGATTTCCCGCACCCGTCCGGTACAGTTCTCGCCCAAATGGGACAGCAGCTCCTTGTAGAACTTTTTCAGCTCAATGCCGCTTTTGGAAGCCAGCTGATCCCAGCGGTAAGCTTCCGGAATCTGGCGTTCGACCCCGGTTTCTTTGGCCATTTTCAGAAAGAGAATATAGGTCAGCTCGGTGACATACTGATGATAGGTAATGCCATCGTCCCGCAGTACATTGCAGAGATTCCAGAGCTTGGATACGATCTCCTGGGTGGTCATGTTGATATTCCTCCGTTTAGTTTTTGCAATAGATGGTTCCGTCTGGGGTGAGGCAGTATTCCGCCGGCTTTGTTGCCGCGTGCAGAGAATTGGAAATCAGTTCCCGCAAAGCCTTGGTATTGCTGCTGCCTGCCGATTCAATTAGGTCAAGACTCCTCTGCTCCAGCGCGGCGGAGTCTTTTTCCTTTCCCAAAGGGAGAGAAGGTTTCTTATTGGAGCCGAGGATCTTGCCCCGAAGCAGATTGAAGCTGCCCAGCATTCGGGTTTCGCACTTTTCGATATACCCCTCCATCTCCTGCTGCAGATACTGCAGGTAAGCGGCATCGAAGTTCTGAGCATAGTAAACTTCCATCAGACTGCTCATCGTATAGAGCTCCAGAGAAAGCCGCAGGCTGTCCCGGATCTGTTCGGTCTTATCCAGCACCTTTTTCAGATCCTTCTCTGAAGATTCCACAGTAGAGCCAAGGTCGTGGATGTAGAACTCAATATCGTTCATAGCGACCTTTTTGGCGCTCTGCAGGCTGGCAATCGTGGCGGTTCGCTGGGAGTCATGCGCCATGATGGAAGCATAGTTTTCATAGGCGTATTTTGTAAAGCTGATCTCAGACATCAGCTCCGCCTTTTTATCGCCGTACAGGAAATCCAGGATTTCGCCGATTCCCCGATGGATTACCTCCAGGCGGCTGTTGATCTGTGTAAGGAAATACTGCCCCGATGCCACCGACATGGCGGTAAAGGCGCCCAGGAAAAGGGCCTGCCCAGTGACAGGGAAGAAGGAGGCAGATCCAACAAACCCATGGCTTCCCTGGATCATGGAACCATACCCGCCCTGCCTAAGCGCGGTAAGTGTATGGGGAAGGCCTTCCGGGAATCGGGCAATATAGGCCTGAGCCAGCGTCCCGGCTGCCATCATGGAGGGAAGATGCTGATAAGCGGCACTCAGATGCATCTTCTGGGCTTCAGAAGGGCTGAGCTTTGTAAACCGGGACTTGTCTTCAAAATCATACGCAGAATCACAGGGGATCAGCTCAAACTGACCCATCTGCTCCAGCAGAGAAAGAGCCTCGGGATTTGATTCGTTTGCAGCGTTGAGATTGTTCATGCGATTCTGCCTCCATCGTCATACAGATACTCGTTGAGCTCCAGAACAATGCTCTCCAGCTTGTTCTGGAAAATATGATCAATCTTCTTAAAACCGCCTGCGTCCCGGAATCGGAAGTCTTCATCAAACACCTGTACATTGAGGACCGATTCCTCCAGCAGATATTTCTCGATGCGGCTGATCCAGCGCAGTTCAATGGCGCTGAACTTATGGGCTTTCTTCAGCTTATCCACAGCCTGACGAATCCGGGCTTCATGGCTGATGAGGGTAGAGCCAATGGCATACCGCCGGATCAGGCTGATGATGTCGGCGGTGATCTCCTCATTGGTCAGCTCGGAAATAGCGGTATTCAGCTGCTGGGTGGTAAAGCCCTCCCGATCCAGCGTCAGGCGCAGATCCCGCAGGCTCTCCCGGGTCAGCTCTTTGGGCCGGGTGCAGACAATGTTCAGCGCCGCAACCTCATTGAGATGGGTTTTGACATAGTCGGCAAACGCATCCAGATAGTCTTCCGGGCGGCTGCCAGTGCCATAGCCTCGGGTGTGGCTGACCAGCTCGTCCGGGGCGTTGGACACCACCACCGGACGCCCATGGTTGGCGTGGGTTTCGCCCAGCAGCCGGAACAGTTCCCGGTGCTCCAGGATATGATCCTTGGCCTTCTGGGGAGTTTCCTGCCTGAGCTGCTCGATAAATTCAGTGGGGTCCTTGCCGCCGGTCAGGTTGATAAAGTGTTCCATAGTCCGGTCGTCCAGGCTGCGCTTGCGCCGCTGCAGCTTGGCGATGATCAGATCAATCTGATAGCCGATCTGGTTTTCATCGTCGATGACTTCCAGACCGTACAGTAGCTGATCAAAGGTGGCAGAGGGGTTGGTTACCACTGGCTTCATGGTGTTGACGGCTTCCAGTGATTCATAGACCCCAACCGGATCGTAGATCTCAAAGTGGGTTTTATGGATCTTGGGGCAGAGCCGGGTCGCACGGCCCAGCATCTGTTCAAACAGGATACGGGATTTTACCCGGCGCAGGAAGACCAGATTGGTGATCTCAGGGACATCAATGCCTGTGGTCAGCAAATCAACGGTGACCGCAATGCTGGGATACCGCTCATTCTTAAAGCGCTTGATGGCCTCCTGAACCTTCTTGGGGTTTCCGCCGCCTACGCTGCCGGTGATCTTCATAATGGCATCGTTGTCCACCCCGTATTCAGAGTAGAGATTCTTGAGGATATCCACAATCATATCGGCGTGCTGGTCATCCACTGCGTAGATGAGAGTTTTGCCCTGCTCTTCCGGATTTTCGGGGTCGATGTACTGAGCGATTTCCGTCAGTACCGCTTCGTTGAAGGGACGGGTAATCACTCGTTTATTAAACTGCTCCACATCGAAATCCAGTTCATCATTCAGCAGTTCGCTGTTGGTAATCTCTCCGGTCAGAGGATCGTAAATGGTAATGGGATCGCCGGAACGGTAGTGGATTCCCTCGTCCCGCAGACGGGTGTGCAGATTGTGAGGCGCATCGTGATCCACCAGATAGCCTTCAATCACTGCTTCCCGGTAGGTGTACTTGAATACCGGCTGACCGAAAATTTCGGTGGTCTGCAGAGCGGGTGTGGCAGTCAGGGCAATCTTCACGGCATCGAAATATTCGATCACACTGCGGTACTTGCTCTGATAGTCCCGCTGGTCCCGATAGAGCAGTTCTGTATCGCCCATCTCTTTATCCAGAAGGTATCCCCGGTGGGCCTCATCCACGATGATGAGGTCGTAGTCGTTGACGGCAGGCATGGTTTCTCCATCATTGTAGAGAATGCGGCGTACCATGCCCTGCACAGTCGCGACATGAATACGGGTTTCCCGTTCAATCTCTTTATCTTCCAGCCCCTTGATGTTGTAGATATCTGCCAGGGGCATCAGGTCTTCCAGCTTGACTTCCCGGAATACATCCAGCGCCTGTTCTCCCAATGCGGTGCGGTCCACCAGGAACAGAACCCGCTTGAACCGTCCGGTTTTGAGGAAACGATAGATCATGCCCAGGACCGTCCGGGTTTTACCGGTACCGGTTGCCATGGCCAGCAGAGCGGTATTCTTTCCTTCGATAATAGCTTGTTCCGCCGCCTGGATTGCCCGCAGCTGGTAGTCCCGGAGGTTCAGTCCGTCCTTGTCCCGGAGCAGGTCAAACGGCATCTGCTCCAGTGCCTGATTCCCCGCAGCGGGATCCTTGACCAGCAGTTCCCGAAGGTTGTCTGGGCTCATCCAACCCCGCAGCGCCTTCGGCACATTGGAAGGCTGCCGAAGATCCAAAAACCAAATGCCGGATTTTGTTTTGTACTGCTCCAGACAGGGCCGGCCGTTGGTGGCGAATGTAAACGGAACCTTGTAATCGCCCCAGGTGCCGATCTGATAGGGGGCGTCTTCGTCCCGAATGTTGCGGGGATAGTCCTTTCCCTGGTAGTCGATGACGGAAGGAATATCCTTGTGCTCAGCCTTCGCCTCAATGACTCCCACCATCTGCAGACCAATGAACAGAGCATAATCCACCCGGCCGCGATTGCCGACAGTGGAGTTTGTAGGCCACTCGGCGATGGCGATATTTCGTCCGTTGACGGGACGGGTTCCCTGGGAATAGCGCAGGTTCTGGGTATCAGCTTCCCAGCCCACCTGTCGGAGCTGCTGATCAATCAAAAAGCGTGTTTCCGCTTCGGAGCGCAGACGCTGGCTTGCCATCTGACTGGCACGCTGGCGGCGGCTCTCCTTGGAAATAGTCTGGGCCTGGGAAGCGGCAGTTTCTGCCTGTTCGGTCAGCAGGAGTTCCCGCTTCTCTTCTGCGGCGGGATCGATGGGGGCGGGGGATTCCGAAAATTCGGGCATGACGAAATCCTGGTGCTGATAGCTCCAGTCCCCGTAGGTCTGCATGAACCACTCGCAGAGGCTATAGGCCATCTGCAGAAACGCCTTTGCGTCCGACTCAGAAGCGTAATTTTCATGAACCGCCTTGTTCCGAACCTTTCGAAGCCCGTGAAGAATATCAGTCAGATCCTGGGTCAGGAGGCCTTCACGATAGAGAGTATCAATCCTTCTGACTGCATTGTTTTCCTCTGGAAGAGGAATGCGGTCGTAGGTAAACATGAGATTGACAATGGTTTCTCCGAGCATTCCTAGCTTCATCAGGCAGGAGTTGGGGTCGCTGAAGCAGTATTTTTCCGCCATCTGGCCAAAGTTGGCCAGGACAGGAAAATCCTTTTCCAGAAAGGTGAAATTGCTGCGCATTCTCTTTCCTCGCTTTCCAGGGTAGACCTCGTCAAAACAGTCTATAGATACTTTTACTCTACCACAATCCGGCAATTCCCGCAATTATTTTGCGGAGACTTCAGCTGCAACTCCTTCACGGGGTGCCGGGGTGTCCCCGGCCGCACGACCTTGCCAGGGGCAAGGTCTAGTGCGCTATACCGCCAGACCCGGCTCTGTGATGTCATCGGGGTTTTCCAAGGCGGGGACACGGGGCGGCGGTATGTGAAAAGGGGTGAGGGCAACGCTGCCTTTGACCGGTAGCGGGCAGACCCTGGCTCAGCCGTTCTCCCGCCGGCGGGAGCGCCAGGCCCGGACATTGTACTGGTTGCGGCACCGGACGGAGCAGAACTCGCTGCGAGCGTGAGGGTTGTAGTAGATTTTGCTGCAGTTTTTGCAGACCCGCAGTACTGGTTCCTCGGCGCAGAGGCTCTGGGCCAGTGCCAGATCCAGTACCGATTCCAGAGAGGGGAAAATCCACTGGAGTCTTGGCTGTACACCGTCGTCGGTCACCTGATAGCGCAGGGTGTGGGGCCGGGTCAGTGGGGACGAGCCAGCACTGTCCCGGTGGTTGTATACCCGCTCCAGCCCAGCGAAGTAATCCCGGATCCAGCCCAGCCGTTCCCCGTATCCCCGGGAGAACACCAGGTTGTAGCTGTCCTCCCGACCGGCGGCAGTCCCGAGGGTGTCCTCCGGGCGGGGCAGGGTGCCTTCCGGGAAGAACCGATCCAGGTACTCTCCGATGGGGATTGTCCCCGGTGTGAAGCCGAAGTCGTTCTCCGGCAGGAGAATTTCCCGGCTCCGGAGAAAGTCCGGGTCAGAGGGGAGGTCAGCGGCAATTCCCAACAGGCCGTACCGCTCCGCAAAGCGCAGCACGGCTTCATCAATGTCGGCAAGGTCCTTCCGCCGCTGCCGCCCCAGCTCCATGGCCTCGGCCAGCATCTCCCAGGCAGTCTCCAGCGGGTTATAGAGCTGGGGGACTGCATCTGCTGCCGGCATCACCCGCACCCCGTCCGGGAACTGCCGGAACTCGTACCGGCTGTACCGCACCCAGGACGCACAGGCTCCGGCATACTGTTCATTCAGGTTCATCTTATATTTCCTCCTTTTTATATCGGGGATCAGGGATTTCCTCCAGTGCCTTCCGGAGTTTGGTCAGTGCTGCCTGCCGCCGCGCCCGGATATTCCGGGGCGAGGAGCCCAACAGCGCCGCAATCTCTCCGGTGGTGTACCGTTCCACAAATTCCAGGAACAGCACCTGACGCTGCAGTCCGGTCAGCGTTCCGATTGCATGGGTAAGGCGGCTGTCGCTCATCAGCTGTGCCAGATCCTCCGGGCTTTGGCTGAAAATTTCAGTGAGCAGCCGGCTGACCCCATCGCTTTTCACCCGGGTTTTGGCTTTGATCTGGTTCCAGCTGTCCTGCCGGCGGAGCCGTTCCTCCCGGCTCATGGATTTCAGCCGCTCCTTTTCTTCGGGGGAATACTCGAACCGGTATCGGATGCCCGGCTCCAGTGCCGCCCGCTCTGCGGAATCCTCCTCCGGGTGGTCAGCCCCGGCACAGAGAGGGCGAGTATCCCGGTGCTTTTTCCAGCGCCGTTCGCTCAGCTCCTGCTGGTGGTCAAACTCCTGCATCTCCTCCCGGACTGCTTCCGGAAGCTGTTCCATCGCGAGCTGCGCCCGGCGCTCCATTTCCTCAATTACTGCCTGGATATTTTTACGCAATCTTTTTCCTCCTTGTGGTGCAACGTACCGTTTTTGGAATTTTCACGGTCTAGTATGTATAGGAGTAATTGAAGAAATGGTATTTATCAATTACATCGTAACACCAGAACAAAGATTCGTCAAGAGGGGGAGAAGGATGAAACAGCAAAAATACCCGGATATTCTGACGGCGGCGCAGGCTGCCGCCTTTTTGCGTGTGGGACGGAGCACCATCTATCAGCTCATTGCCGCCGGAGAACTGGAGAGTATTCCGGTACACGGGCACCACCGGATTCCGGCAAAGTCGGTTCGAAAGTTTATGAGAAAGACTTCCGCAAAGGCCTTGTAAAGAAGCGGAACCTATGGTACCATCACACACCAAACCCCTGCGGGGAGCAGTTCTCTGGCGAACCCCGATGGCTTTCGGGTAGGAAGGAGAGCTGCTTCCCCGGGCGCAGGGGCAAGGGGAGGTGTTTGGTTTTGGAAAGAGAGCGCACGGTGTCCAGTCCCGGCTCAGCGGAGATGATGACGATGGAGGAGTTTTACAGGCTGCTGCACATCAGCAAGAGGCGGGCATCCTGGATTTTACAGGCGGGGTTGGTACCCTGTGAGGATCGTGGAAGCCGCACCTGGCGGTACCGGATTCCCCGACAGGAGGCGCTGGCCTTTCAGAAAAAGTTCCAGGCCCATCCCGAACGATATTCCCCGCCGCCGGGGAGTTTTTCCTTCACTGCCGGAAAACAGAAAAGACCTGTGCCCCAAGTGCGCCGGCAGGAACTGGCTGCGGCGCTCACCGTCCGGTGGAGCGCCCTTCCGGAACTGCTGGACAGCGCCGGGATTTCTGCCTGTACGGGATATGCCCACTCCACTATCAGCAGCTGGGTGCGGACCGGAAGGCTTCCCGCCTGCCGGCTCCGGGGAAGGATTGCAGTGGCCAAGTGTGACCTGATTGTCTTCCTGGTGGGAGCGGGTCTGGTGATCCCTGGTGGTTTTACAAAAGCGCAGAAGCACGATCTTCCGCCAGTTTGAGGTTTCGCAAATTCGCTGGCCCCGGCTGTGTGTGAATGATTTGGACAAGTGCGCTTCCCCGGAGCGCGAATTGCTCCCCGCAGGGGGAATTTACAGAGGAGGAATGAAGATGCAGACACAGACCAAAATCCCGGCCGGGAGCCTTCAGGTGCAGAAGGGGCGGTTTCACATGGTGATTCATGTGGAGCGGGAAGGGAAGATGACCCCGGTATGGCGTACCACCGGCCTGCCGGCGGAGGAGCGATTCCGGGCCCAGGCGGAGACCATGCTTCAGGAGACCCGGCTCCGGCTCGCCTATGACCCGGCCTTCCGGGAGGAGTTCCTGGCACGGAAGCGGCAGAAGTCCCGTACACCGACAGCTGGCGGAAAGAAAAAATCCGGCGCACCGGCGGCAAAGCCCCTCCATCCGGAACAGCAGACGGTGGCAGACTATCTGCGGGGGTGGTATCAGTCTGCCCGACCCAATCTGGCCCGGGCGACCCGTACCAGCTATGAGCAGATGCTGAACTGCCGGATTCTGCCCCATTTTGAGGCGCTGGGCATCACCATGGCGGAGCTTCGCCCGCCCCATATCCAGCAACTCATCGACCGGATTTTTGCCGAAGGCTGCAACGGAACCACCGCACAGCGGTACTATGCGGTGCTCAAGCGGGCATTGCAGGTGGCAGTCCGGCAGGAGATTCTGCCCGGCAACCCGGCGGATCGGGTGGACCGTCCCCGGAAGAACCAGTTCCACGGGAGTGTCTACACCGCCCAGCAGGTAAAGACCTTACTGGATGAATCGGCTCAGGACGAGATTTTCCTGCCGGTATTTCTCAGCGCCTATTACGGACTGCGGCGCAGTGAGGTGCTGGGTCTGCGGTGGAGTGCCGTGGATTTTGAGCAGAAGACCATCGAAATTAACCACAAGCTGGTGACCTGCCGGGAGGACGGAAAAACCATCACGGTGGGAGAGGACGAACTGAAAAACAAGTCCAGCCACCGGGTGCTTCCGCTGATTCCCCAGGTGGAGCAAGTGCTCCTGCAGGCCCGGGAACAGCAGGAACTGTACCGGAAGAAGTTCGGACGCAGCTGGTGCGGCAAATGGGAAGGATACATCTGTTTGCTGCCGGACGGGGAGATTATCACACCCAATTTTCTCACGGTGCACTTTGGCAGGCTGCTCAAAAAGCACAATCTGCCGCCCATCCGGTTCCATGACCTCCGGCACACCTGCGCCAGCCTTCTGGTACAGGCGGGAGTGAGCATGAAGCAGGTACAGCTCTGGATGGGGCACAGCGATTTCAGTACCACTGCGGATATCTATGCGCACCTGGCGCCCGGGGCGCTGGTGGAATCAGCTGGTGTGCTGGGTTCCCTGCTGGGGGAGGAACCAGCGGAAACGGCATCGGAAAACTAAAAAAGCCGAAGGCATTGCCTTCGGCTTTTTTGCTTGGAAAGGAGAGAGTGAATGAGACAGAACCATACTACCGGGCGGGAGGTATTGGCAGGCTGGCCGGAGGTTCTGCGCACCGGGGACGTTCAGGAGATCCTGGGAGTGGGGCGCAAGGAGGTCTACCGGCTGATTGCCGCCGGAGCGCTTCCGGCTGTTCGGGCAGGCCGGGGCTACCGGATTCTCAAAGCCACCCTGGTGGAGTGGCTGAATGCAGGGGAAACGTGAGGATAGGGGGCGAAGAGTGAAAAAGCAAAATCCCAGATGCGGACCGCCAGGCTGGGAACAGTAAAAACATCTGAACGGTATCTCCACACTTTTTTAATTTAGAAAAATCGTGAGAAATCCCTGCTTATGTATTTTACAAACCGATCTTTACAATATTCTTCACGTTTGCCGGTAGTTGCATTGGTTCGTTTGCCATTAAACCATATGCTGTGCTTTCCTGCGTTTTTGCCATTGCGATTCGTGACACATTCCGATAAAAACTCTTGGGAGGACATAATCCACATCGTGTCCAAACGTTCGGAATAAAAGATAAAATAGAAATTAGGGGTTTCAGAGTGTTCGATGGCTGCAAAAAGTGCCGCATCTCCAAATGTAACTTCCCGTGACCTTGCTTTAATTTGAATCTCGATAAATGCCCCGTCCTGCTTCTTAATGACACAATCTACACCATGATCATCAACCAATGGTAGATAGCAGTCGAGGCCTTCCATCAGCATATCACCAACAATCTTATACTCCATGCGTTTTCCGAATCCTGCTGAATGGCGAAATGCGATACCCATCTGTTTTATCCTCCTCTAATAAGTATGGTAAAGAGTATATTCGGCTTGTTTGAGTATGGTGTGTGTCCAGGCATGGCCTGATTGATGCTGAAAATACTTCCGATTTTTTACCCAGCCACCCTCAGCAATTTAGGAAGGGGGCATTTGTGGGGGAACCGCCCCTGCGGAGAGCAATTTCCTGGCGAATCCGGCAGCCCTGTACCCACTCGCAAAAGGTTGGTAGCGCAGCGGAGGCGTTGGGAGCGCGCTTGCAAGCGAGCAGCCGCAACAAACGGGACCTTTTGCGAAAGAGGAGGAAGACGGAGTGTATGAGAAAAGCCCGGTCATCGACCGGGCTTTTTGAATGGAATGGAGTCCATTCCGATGTGGCGGAGACGGTGGGATTCGAACCCACGGACGGGGTTAACCGTCAAACGATTTCGAGTCGTTCTCGTTATGACCACTTCGATACGTCTCCAAGTTTTGCTTATTCATTATATCAGAATCCGGGGGAAAGGTCAAGGTATCTGTGCGGTTTTTGGGGAGAAAAACCGGGTGGGTGCAGGGGAGGCATGAATCAGCTCTATTATAATAAGGTATCCGCTTGTGGGGTGGAACATAGGCTGGCAGTGCCATAGCGAAGGCTGTCACGAAAAGTTTACAATTAGAGCCAGAATCGTTCACAGAAAGCGTTTACACTATAATTAGCACTCAGAGATGTAGAGTGCTAAACAAAATTGAATTTCATCCGGTTCCCCGATGGGGTCGTTTCGCAGGGGAACCGTCATTCCAAAAGGAGGAGTGCCGTGTGAATGCACAGAAATTTACACAGAAATCGCTGGAGGCGATCACGGCGGCCCAGAGCCTGGCAACCGAGTACTCCAATATGCAGATCGAGCAGCTCCATCTGCTGGGTGCCCTGACCCGGGAGGACGAGGGGCTGATCAGCCAGCTGCTGCGCAAGATGGGGGTGGACCTTACCGCCTTCCGCAGTGACCTGACCCGGGAGATCGCCGCCATGCCGGCAGTGACCGGTCCGGGCCGGGAGCCGGACAAGATCTATGTGGCCCCGGATGTGGACAAGATCCTCACCGTGGCGGAAAAGCTGGCGGAACAGATGAAGGACGACTACATTTCGGTGGAGCATATCATGCTTTCACTGCTGCAGTCGCCGAATCCGGCTGCCAAGAAGCTCTTTGACCGGTATGCTATCACCAAGGACAGTTTCCTGTCCGCCCTGATGAGCGTCCGGGGCAACACCCGGGTGACCTCCGACACCCCCGAGGACACCTACGATGTCCTCAAGAAGTACGGCACCGATCTGGTGGCAGAGGCCCGGGCCCAGAAGCTCGACCCGGTCATCGGCCGGGACAGTGAGATCCGCAATGTCATCATGATCCTCTCCCGGAAAACCAAGAACACCCCCGTGCTCATCGGTGAGCCCGGGGTGGGCAAAACCGCCGTGGTCGAGGGGCTGGCCCAGCGGATCGTCAAGGGTGATGTGCCGGAAAACCTCAAGGACCGCATCATCTTCTCGCTGGATATGGGTGCGCTGGTAGCCGGTGCCAAGTTCCGGGGCGAATTTGAGGAGCGGCTCAAGGCGGTGCTGCAGGAGGTGAAGAAGAGTGAGGGCAAGATCATTCTCTTCATCGATGAGCTGCACACCATCGTCGGCGCTGGCAAGACCGAGGGTTCGATGGATGCCGGCAACCTGCTCAAGCCTATGCTGGCCCGTGGAGAACTGCACTGCATCGGTGCCACCACCCTCAACGAGTACCGCCAGTACATCGAAAAAGATGCCGCTCTGGAGCGGCGGTTCCAGCCGGTGACGGTGGATGAGCCCACGGTGGAGGACACCATTTCCATCCTGCGGGGACTCAAGGAACGGTATGAGGTGTTCCATGGCGTCAAGATCCAGGATCAGGCGCTGATTACAGCAGCGGTGCTGTCCCATCGGTATATCTCCGACCGGTTCCTGCCCGACAAGGCCATCGACCTGGTGGATGAGGCCTGTGCCATGATCCGTACCGAGCTGGACTCCATGCCGTCCGAGATGGACGAACTCAACCGCCGCATCATGCAGCTGGAAATCGAGGAGGCCGCTCTGCAGAAGGAGACCGACAAGCTCTCAGTGGAGCATCTCAGCGAGCTGCGCCGGGAACTGGCAGAGCTGCGGGAGCAGTTCGGCGGCATGAAGGCCAAGTGGGAAAATGAAAAGGATGCCATCACCAAGGTGCGTTCGCTCCGGGAGGAGATCGAAAAGGTGAATGCCGAGATCGAATCCGCCCAGATGAAGTACGACCTGAACAAGGCGGCAGAGCTGAAGTATGGCCGTCTGCCCCAGCTCCAGAAGGAACTGGAGGAGGAGGAAAAGCGCGCCGAAAAGACCGAGCGGGAATCCAATCTCCTCCACGACCGGGTAACCGATGAGGAGATCGCCCGCATCGTGGCCCGGTGGACCGGGATCCCGGTGACCAAGCTGATGGAGGGCGAACGGGAAAAGCTCCTGCACATGGATGAGATCCTGCACAAGCGGGTGATCGGCCAGGACGAGGCAGTGACCAAGGTATCCGAGGCCATTCTGCGCAGCCGTGCCGGGATCCAGGACCCGAACCGTCCCATTGGTTCCTTCCTGTTCCTGGGGCCCACCGGTGTGGGCAAGACCGAACTGGCCAAGGCATTGGCCGAAGCCCTGTTTGACGATGAGCGCAATCTGGTGCGCATCGATATGACCGAGTATATGGAGAAGTTTTCGGTGAGCCGCCTGATCGGAGCGCCTCCCGGATATGTGGGCTATGAGGAGGGCGGTCAGCTCACCGAGGCCGTGCGCCGCAAGCCCTACTCGGTGGTGCTGTTTGATGAGATCGAAAAGGCCCACCCCGATGTGTTCAATATCCTGCTGCAGGTGCTGGACGATGGCCGGATCACCGATTCCCAGGGCCGGACGGTGGACTTCAAGAACACCATCATCATTCTCACCTCCAACCTGGGTTCGCCCTATATCCTGGACGGCATCGACGAGGCCGGCAACATCACCGATTCCGCCCGTGCCGAGGTGGAAAAGCTGCTGCGCCAGCAGTTCCGTCCTGAGTTCCTGAACCGGCTGGATGAGATCGTCTTTTACAAGCCCCTGCAGAAGGCCGAGACCCGGAAGATCGTGGATCTGCTGGCTGCCGACCTGCAGAAGCGGCTGGCTGACCGCCAGCTGGGGCTGCGGCTCACCGATGCGGCCAGGGACTTCCTTGCGGAAGGCGGCTACGACCCCATCTACGGTGCCCGGCCGCTGAAGCGGTTCCTGCAGCACAGCGTGGAGACAGCGCTGGCTCGGAAGATCATCGCTGAGGACCCCATGCCCGGAACCGTCTATGTGGCGGATGTCCGGGACGGCAACCTGGTTCTGGAAGCCGAACCGCCCAAGGCGGAATAATCCCCTGTAAAACAAGAAAAAGCCCCGACTGGCATCACGCCCAGCCGGGGCTTTTCTGCGCCTGGCGGCGCCCCTGCGGGGAGCAGCTCCTTGGCACACCTGGCGGTGGGCAATTCCTTGGCATTTCCCAGAAAACCTAAGTGGAATCGGCCAGGGAGGGGGCGTTTGTGGGGGAACCGTAGGTTCCTACCACATTTGAGTGAGCAAAGCGAAGCGGAATTCCCGCCACAGCGGCCGGCGTAAGCCGGTTTGTGCCGTAGGCCACGGGGCGTTTGTGGGGATAGGGGAATTTGTCGGTTCGATTTGCCTTTGCGGAGATCGCCAGAGAATTGCTCCCCGCAGGGACGCAAAAAAGCACGGTGGGAAAAATCCCAGCCGTGCTTTTCTGTGCTTTTCGGTTTGAGCCAAACGCAGCTTATTCAGCAACGGGAGCGCCTACCGGGCAAACGCCGGCGCAGGCACCGCACTCGATGCAGGTGTCAGCGTTGATCTCGTACTTGCCGTTGCCCTCAGAGATAGCGGATACGGGGCACTCAGCCTCGCAAGCGCCGCAGCTGATGCAAGCGTCAGTAATCTTGTATGCCATGGGAAATACACCTCCTTTTGATGCAACTTTATTGTAACAATATGCCGCTTAAAATGCAAGGGCGAAATGCCCTGCCCAAAGTAAAATTTATATAAATATTTAAGCCTGGGTTCAGTCTGACTGGCAAATGTAGATGAACAGAAAACAAGTTTTGGCAGATGTTCCTTAAAAATTATTAAATTCCTATGAATAATGCGTATGGATTTTCAATTTGGTATACGCTATAATTATCTTTATATCAGGCAGATCTGCATAATTTGTCGGACTGCCGCAGAAACCGTTGCAGTAGGAGCGGCCGGCGACCCCCGGAACAAAGCGCTGGAAGTCCCTGTGCGGTGCAAAAACCAAAGGAGTGATTTTCAACATGGCTGCTGCAACCAAAGAGCCAAAGAAGGTAAAAAAGGGCTTTAAGATGCCTCACCTGTTCTGGATCATGATCGGTCTGCTGTTTCTGAGCAGTTTGCTGACCTATCTGATCCCCGCTGGTCAGTTCATGACCGACCCCGCCACCGGAAAGATCCTCGGTGATCAGTTCGTCTATCTGGACGCTCAGACCCCGGTCAGTCCCCTGAAGGTGATGCTGCTGCTCATCGACGGCATGGTGAACTCGTCGCTCGTCGGCTGGACTGTTATGATTTCCGGTGCCACTGTGGCCATTGTCATGGGCACTGGTGCCTTCGATGAATTCATGAACTGGGCGATCTACAAGCTCAAGGACAAGGACGAATCGATCCTCATCAGCGTGATGTTCTGCCTGATGGTTTATCTGGGCGCATTCGGCGGTTCGGATGCCCTCATCGCCATCGTGCCCATCGGCGTGATGTTTGCCAAGAAGCTCAAGCTCGACCCCATCGTGGCCATGGGTGTTTCCACCTATGCCACCCTCATCGGCTTCGGTACCGGCCCCACCAAGCAGGCTACCACCCAGATGATGATGGGCGTACAGATCTACGGTGCCTTCTTCACCATGTTCATCTCGATGAACATCTTTATGCTGGTGGGTCTGTTCTTCCTGCTGCGCTATGTCAAGAAGATCCGCAAGGATCCCACTCTTTCGCCCATGTGGAGCGAGGGCTGGCGCCCTGATGAGGGCGGTGATGTGGCTTCGGAAGAGGCTGCTATGCTCAAGGAAGTAAAGCTCTCTGGCCGCACTGTCCTGATCCTCATCATCTATCTGCTGCAGTATGTGATCATGGTGGGTTATCCGATGATCACCAACGACACCTCGCTGACCTTTAAGCTGATGGTTGCCATGGCTGTGCTCACCGCTGTGGTATGCGGCTTTATCGGCGGGTTCTCCTTCGATAAGATCGGCAACGAGTTCGGCAAGGGTCTGGCCAGCATGGCCTTTGTAGCCTTTGTCATCGGCCTTGCCAACTGCATGAGCCTGATCCTGACCCAGGGCAATATCCTGCACACTATTGTACACTTCCTCACCGCTCCGCTGATGGATCTGCCCCGCTCGGTGGCCAGCGTCGGTATGACTGCCGTGATCTCGGTGCTGAATCTGCTGATCCCCTCGGCTACTTCCAAGGCGGCGATTCTGGTGCCCATTCTGCAGCCTGTATCCGAGGCGCTGGGCCTGATGCCCGAGCTGGCTGTACAGGCCTTCCAGTATGGTGACGGCTTCTCCAACATGATATCCCCCATGCTGGGCTGGACCGCGGGCTCCTGCGTAACAGCAGGTCTGCCCTTCCCCAAGTGGGCCAAGTGGGCACTGCCCAAGATGCTCTGCTTCGTAGCACTGGGCTTCGTGATCATGTTCTGCCTGACCGAATTCGGCTGGCGCCCCTTCTGATTTTCATCAGAACAATCAATTCAACCAATCAAAACAGCGGATGCCCGGGCATCCGCTGTTTTTGTTTGATTCAGAGACAGAAAAACCCCGGAAAGCAGGGAGCCTTCCGGGGTGAAATCATGCTTCGGTGGATTCTTCTGTGCGGGGGCGGCGGTTGCGCAGCACCCGGACCTCCGACTTGCTGTAATAGTTTTCGGTGGTGCTGTCTCCGGAGGAGAGGCGCACCTTGAGCATACCGGTGAGCAGGCTTACCTCCACGACGGTGCCTTCGCCATCCGGTGTGGAGACATGGAAGCCCACCTTGGGGGTGTGGCGGATCAGATCTTCGTAGGCTTCCTGCTCATACTTCAGGCAGCACATCAGCCGCCCGCAGGCGCCGGAGATCTTGCCGGGGTTGAGGGAGAGACCCTGCTCCTTGGCCATCTTGATCGAGACGGGTTGGAAATCCCCCAGGAAGGTGGAGCAGCAGAAGGGGCGCCCGCAGATGCCCAGGCCGCCCAGCATTTTGGCTTCGTCCCGGACTCCGATCTGCCGCAGCTCGATGCGGGTGCGGAACACCGAAGCCAGATCCTTGACCAGCTCCCGGAAGTCCACCCGGCCATCGGCGGTGAAGTAGAACAGGATCTTGCTGCCGTCAAAGGTGTACTCCACATTGACCAGCTTCATCTCCAGGCCGTGCTTCTGAATCTTTTCGCGGCAGATCTCCGCTGCTGACTGCTCCTTGCGGCGGTTGTCTTCCAGCCGCTGGAGATCTTCGGCGGTGGCGGCCCGAATCACCGTTTTGAGGGGGTTGACCACGCTGTCATCCGGGACCTCCCGGTTTTTCATGGCCACTTCGCCGCACTCGATGCCCCGGGAAGTTTCCACGATGACCCGGCTGCCCAGGGGGTAGTCCTTACCAGCCGGATCGAAATAATATACTTTGCCTACGGTTTTGAACCGCACGCCTACAACTGTTGCCATAAATCCTCCTTTTCGGGAAATGGGTGGGTTGGCCGCTATGCCTGGGAAAGGCGCAGCACCAGCAGGGTGGAGAGCAGAAGGGTGTTGCCGTTCTGCCGGAGGCGGGGGAGCAGATCGTCCAGGGCCTCCAGCATCCGGGTGAGCCGCCGGGTCGAAAATCGGCTTTCGCCGCCCGATGCCGCCCGGATGAGTTCCGTCGCCAGCAGCTGCCGCAGCTGGGTGCAGACCTCCAGAAGGTCGTCCCGTTTGCGGCTGACCGGTTCCACAGCTGCCAGCAGCTCGTATTCGCTGCCCTGGCTGAGCAGGGTGAGCAGCTGGCCAGCCAGCTGGGCATGCTTTTGCAGGCCGCTATCCACCAGAAGGGCCAGGGCGGCGCCGATGGTGTCGGCAGTTTCCGCCGCCCAGCGAAGCTGCTCCTCGGGGGTGTTGGGGCAGCGCTGGCGCAGCACCGGCAGGATCTCCTCCGGGGTGAGCGCCTCCAGCCGGAGGGTCTGCACCCGGGAGAGAATGGTGGGCAGGAGCATGGAGCGGTTTTCTGCCGTGAGGATAAACACGGTGTGTTCCGGCGGCTCCTCCAGGATCTTGAGCAGGGCGTTCTGGGCCTGATCGGTCATATTCTCGGCGCCGCACAGCACACACACCCGGCAGGGGGCTTCGCCGGGGAGCAGCCAGGCATTCTGCCGCAGCTGGCGGATGGCATCGATGTGGAAGCTGCGCCGGCCGCCATCGCCGCCGTAATACTCCACATCGGGGTGGTTCTGCTCCAGTACTTTGCGGCACTGGGAACAGACCCCACAGGGCTTTTCCTCGCCCCGGCAGAACAGCGCCGCGGCGATCTCCCGGGCAAAGGTGCGCCGGCCGCTGCCAGAAGGCCCCTCCAGCAGCAGGGCATGCGGAAAACGCCCGCCGTTCACAAAGGCGGCGAGCGTTTCCTGAGCTCTTGTGTTATAACAGAACCGGGGCTGCAAACTCAAATCCCTCGGTCCGGGTTACAGCTTTTCAAAGCGTTCCACATCCAGAACAAAGATGGTGGCACCGCCTACGGTTACTTCCACCGGGAACGAGGTGTACATACCTACGCCGTAGGAAGCGGTAGAGGGTACCATCTGGGTGCGCTTCTTGCTGTATTCACCGATGATGGAGATGGCCAGATCCACCTTTTCGTCCTGTGTACCACAGATCAGGGTGGTGTTTCCGCTCATGAGGAAACCACCGGTGGTAGCCAGCTTGGTGATGGAGAAACCATTCTTGGTCAGCTCGGACTGGACCTTATTGGCGTCATCATTGGAAACGATTGCAATAATAAGTTTCATAACATCTGCCTCCCTTAATACACTGTCCGGCCGGGAGCCGGCGGACAGCTGGACGGGGCCGCTGTTTTTTTGGGAAAAATCAGCCCCTCCTGTGCCTTTATTCTAACACATCCACCTGCAAAATACCATACTTATTTAGATCGGCCAGGATATTTTTATCCAGCCGTTCGCCGGGCATCACCAGCGGGATCCCAGGCGGACAGCGGCTGATGACCCCGGCTGCCACCCGGCCCTCGGCCTCGGCCAGCGGAAGGGTGCGGTGGGGGGAGAGGATCGCCTCCCGGGGCGGACAGACCGGTTCGGGCAGGTGGAAGCCGGTTTCCACCTGCAGCGCCGCCCGGCGGGGCAGGGTGCGGATCAGCGTTTCCAGGCGGCGGAAATCCTCCTCCCGGTTCCGGGCGGAGCAGAGGAACACGCAGGCGTGGTCGGCCAGGTACTCCGGTTCCACCCCGGCGGCGGTGCAGGCGGCATCAAACTCCTGCCGGGTGCAGCCCAGCGCCGAAAAGATCAGGGTGAGCCGGGTGGGGAGCGTTTCGCCTTCGGGCAAGAGGAAGCCGTAGCCGGCTGCCAGGCTCCGCAGGGCGGCGACCCGGGCGGCAGTTTCGCCGACCTCCCGGCGGATGGTGCCGTCGTACAGGCTGGGGAGCAGGGTGTCCATCGAGAGCATCACCAGATAGCTGGGGCTGGTGGAACCAAAGAGGTGCATGGCCTCCTTGGCGCTGGCGGCAAAGCCGGACTTCCGGGCCAGGGCGGTGTCCCCCACATGGAGCATGGCGCCGCCGGTGAGCACCGGCAGGGTCTTGTGCAGGCTGTCACAGCAGAGATCCGCCCCCAGCTGCATGGGGTGCCGGGCGCCGTCGGTGAAGAACAGCTCCGCCCCGTGGGCATTGTCCACCAGCAGCGGCACACCGTACCGGCGGCAGACCTCTGAGAGGCCGGCGATGTCGGTGAGCTTGCCGAAGTAGTCTGGGGAGGTGACATACACCGCCGCTGCATCGGGGTGCCGGGCAAGGGCAGCCTCGGCCTGGGCAGGGGTGATGGGGGCGGGGAGCAGGTCGGTGCCGGTTTCCGGGCAGAGCCACACCGGGGTGAGCCCCAGCAAGGCCATGGCAGACACCGCCGAGCCGTGGGCGTTGCGCCCGATGAGGATCTTCTGGCCCAGGGGCTGTACCAGCCGGAGCATGGCCTGGATGCACAGGGTGCTGCCTCCGGCACTGAGGAAGCTGCCGGCGGTGCCGCAGAACCCGGTGTAGAGGCGCTCGGTTTCGGAGATGGGGCCATCGGCTTCAAAGAGGCTGTCGGCGCCCCGAACCTCGGTGAAGTCCCAGGGGGTGACTGCCGAGAGGAAGCCCAGGGCACTGCCCTTGTGACCAGGGGTGTGGAAGCGGGAGAAATCCTGCCGGCGCAGTGCCTCGATGGCATCGAACAGGGGGGTGAGGGTTTTGTTCATGGTGTTCCTGCCTTTCGGGTGAAATTCTGCGCCTATCATACATCAAACCTTGACATTTGGCAACCGGGAAGCCCTCTTTGACCCTTTGAGCCGATCGAAAGACAAAAAATCGCCCTCCATCCAAGGGGCGGAGGGCGATCGGAGAAAACTGCGGGGGCAGACATATTACTGCATAGGGCCCCAGGGGGTTACGACTGG
>CAKWRB010000003.1:23362-31689 GCA_934845495.1 uncultured bacterium | reverse complement strand
TGTAACCGAAAGCATCATGACCCCTTTTACAATCAAAAAGATGGACTCCACCTGAAAGTAGCCGTATGGGTGCTTTTCCGAAACCGGCTTGTGGAACAACGGGGTCAAAAACAGCAGCAATGCAATAAAAACAAGCTCTGAAGCATCGTACACCGCGTCGGTCAGCGCCGATTGCGAGTGGCTGTAAATGGCAAAGATCAACTCGGCAAGGGCAAACGCAAGCCCTGCCGCAAAGGACAATCTCAATATCGTTTTTTCTTTTCGTTCACTAATCATACAATTTCACCTTTCCTGTCAAACATCTGTTCCGATTGTTCCCATTCGGTCAGCTGCTTCACTTAGGCGTTGCGCGTATGATTTTATTAAAGTCCTCGTCCACTCTTTCACCCTTTCTCATCTTGCTGCTGTTTTATTATACTATCTTTATAAAACTTTTGAAAGGCAGAAACTGTAAACTTCATTTGCTGGCGTGACATTCTTTTTCACACGTAATAAGTAAGATCGTGGGCTTTGTTTTTTACTCGGATTGTCGGTAAAGGTGATATAACTTTTAAAAAAGGAGGATAACATTAAATCGGAAATGTCTTTCGGTACCATTCCCACAGGTCCTCTGTGGTATGGATGGCTTTGGCGATGCCGTAGCCGTTGCCTACATATTGCCACAAGCTGTTGCGGAACTCCTGGATGGTAACTTCTCGGAATGTCCAGTCATCACCTCTCCAGTCGGTCCATGTGAAGCCGTGTTCCTGGGTACTTTTCATTTTGCCACGGATCATGTGACCACGGTCAGTGTCATGAAAACAAAGCTCTAAAAGCTCCGGCTTGTAGGGAGCTTGGCGAATCATCATGTGTAGGCATAATTGTTGGGTGTTCCCGTCTGGTCCCATATCTAAAACATACAGAGCTTTTTCGTTTGGTTGCTTCATTTAAATTCTCCATTCTTTGTTTTATAACATAGAACATTTCTCTTACTTTATTATATCACACTATTTCAAGGTTTTTCCTACTGAATCGTTGATTCGAATAAATTTTCCCAGTGGTTTTGATAATTCCCACACTTTTAATCGTATCAATCAAAGCCCATCTTATTATATTTAGACTAACGTTATCATTTCCTTTTCCCTATGTCTTTTCCTTTTTACTTGATTGTATACTATTTTTTCTTTCCGTCCACGCTTCCGACAGCAAAGGCAGCTGCTTGTCCACTCTCTTGTTTTTTTTTTTGAAAAGTGTTATAATTGAGGATATTAAAAAATTTAGGAGATGAAAAATTATGCAGCAATCCAACGATAAGGTCGTTCTGTTTGAGCAGACCCCGATCCCAAAAGCAGTTGCACAGCTGGCGGTTCCCACTGTTCTCAGCTCGCTGGTCATGGTCCTCTACAACCTTGCTGATACCTTTTGGGTAGGAATGCTCAACGACCCGATTCAGAACGCCGCTGTCACTTTGGCTGCCCCGGTCCTGCTTGCTTTCAATGCTGTCAACAACCTGTTCGGTGTCGGCAGCTCGAGTATGATGAGCCGCGCTTTGGGACGAAAGGATTTTGATACCGTTTCCCGCAGCTCCGCCTTCGGTTTTTACTGCTCGGTCATCTGCGGCGCCATCTTTTCTTTGTTATGCACTGTTTTCCAGCAGCCGCTGCTGGTGCTGCTGGGTGCGGACGCTTCCACATTGGAGGCAACCCGTTCCTATCTGTTCTGGACGGTCATCTGCGGCGCAGTTCCTGCCATCCTCAACGTGGTCATGGCATATCTGGTCCGCTCGGAGGGCGCTGCGATGCACGCAAGCATCGGCACAATGAGCGGCTGCCTGCTCAACATCGTCCTTGACCCCATCTTCATCATGCCCTGGGGCTTTGGCATGGGGGCAGCCGGCGCCGGCCTGGCCACCTTCCTGGCCAACTGCTTTGCCTGCCTTTACTTTATGGTGCTGCTCTTCCTCAAGCGCGGACGCACCTATGTCTGCATCAACCCCCGCAAGCTCAGCTTCGACAGCAGCATCGTGGGCGGCGTCTGCACCGTGGGGATCCCTGCCGCCATCCAGAATCTGCTCAATGTCACCGGCATGACCATTCTCAACAACTTCACCTCGGTCTATGGTGCCAATGCGGTGGCTGCCATGGGCATCGCCCAGAAGATCAACCAGGTGCCCTTCTTCATCGCCAATGGCCTGGGCCAGGGCATTATGCCGCTGATCAGCTACAACTACGCCAGCGACAACATTCCCCGCATGAAACACACCCTCACCTTTGCCGCCCGGCTGGCGGTGAGCGGTTTGGTGGTGGTGTCGGTGCTCTACTCCATTTTTGCGGACAACCTGGTGGCCATGTTCATGAACAACCCCGAAATCGTCGAGATGGGCGCCAAGCTGCTGCGCGGCTTCTGCCTGGCGCTGCCCTTCCTGGGCATGGATTTCCTGGCGGTGGGTGTGTTCCAGGCCTCCGGCCTGGGGCGCAATGCGCTGGTCTTTGCCATTCTGCGTAAGATTGTGCTGGAGATCCCGGCCCTGTTTATTCTCAACCACTTCTTCCCCCTCTATGGCCTGAGCTATGCCCAGTTTGTAGCCGAGCTGGTGCTGGCTGTGGCAGCGGTGGTCATTCTGGCCCGTCTGTTCCGCCGTCTGGAGACAGAAAAGGCCCAGCACGAGGCCGAAAAGGCCGCCCGGCAGTAGAGCGGTATAAAACCTGTCCAAACCGGCAAAGAATCTTGGTGTGACAGGAGAATCTTTGTTAAAAAATCCACTTGCGGCCGGGGCGCCGGCTGTGGTATCCTATATCAGGATACTAAATAGGTATAGTTTCGATCTGTGAAATGTAAGGATACAGACAAAAATTTGAATGAAAGGTGACGATATCATGCAGAACATTCGCAATGTTACAGACAAGATCCTCTGGGTGGGCGCCAGCGACCGGCGTCTGCACCTGTTTGAAAATATGTTCCCCATTCCCGATGGCGTAGCATACAACTCCTATGTCATCATGGACGAAAAGATCGCCATTCTGGATACCGCCGATTCCTCGGTGACCCGGCAGTACCAGGAAAACCTCACCGCAGCCCTGGCTGGTCGCCAGCCCGACTACCTGGTGGTCAACCACATGGAGCCGGACCATTGCGCCGACATCGCTGAGCTGGCCAAGCTCTACCCCTCGATGCAGATCGTGGGCAACCAGAAGACCTTTGGCCTGATGAACCAGTTCTACAACATGGGTCTGGCCGACCGCACCCTGGTGGTGAAGGAGGGCGATGTGCTGGACCTGGGCGAGCACAAGCTCAACTTTGTAATGGCCCCCATGGTACACTGGCCCGAGGCCATGATGACCTTTGAGTCCACCCATGGCATCCTCTTCTCCGCCGATGCCTTCGGCAGCTTCGGCGCCCTGGACGGCTCCCTCTTCAACGACGAGAACCGCAATCCCCATGGCCTGCACAGCGAGATGCGCCGCTATTACAGCAACATTGTGGGTAAGTACGGTATGCAGGTCCAGTCGGTGCTGAAGAAGGCCGCCGCCCTGGACATCAAGATGATTTGCCCCCTGCACGGCCCGGTTTGGAGAGAGGATCTGGCCTGGCTGCTGGACAAGTACCAGAAGTGGAGCAGCTACACCCCCGAGGAGAACACCGTGGCCATCTTCTACGGCTCGATGTACGGCAACACCGCCGAGGCAGCCGACCTGCTGGCCGGCAAGCTGGCTGAGGCCGGCGTCAAGGGTGTGACCGTCCGCGATGTCTCCAAGACCGATGTCTCCTACCTGATCTCGGATGTGTTCCGTGCCAGCCATCTGGTTCTGGCTTCCCCCACCTACAACAACGGCCTCTATCCCAAGATGGCCAACTTCATCGAGGATATGAAGGCCCTCAATGTGCAGAACCGCACTGTCTCCATCATCGAAAACGGCTCCTGGGCTCCCCAGTCCGGCAAGGTGATGCGCGAGATGCTGGGCGAGATGAAGAACATGACCGTGCTGGAAAAGAGCCTCTCTATCCGTTCTGCTCTCAAGCAGGAGCAGCTGGCGGTACTGGACGAGATGACAGCCGAAATTCTGGAAGCTTTGAACAAGTAATCCGCTAAAAGTTTATACAGGTTTTTAGCCGCTCTGCCCCTTCGGGGGTGGAGCGGCTTTTCATATATAAATAAGATTGTTTGTTAAGAAAACAATCTTATTTAATATGGTATAAAAGTGTAAGTAAATCTTGGCGGTTTCAAAGTGGATCTGCCCTTGACAAGAGAACAGTCGGTAGGTTATATTGTTGTTGCACAAAGCAGTTGCAGTTGAAACAGACTTTCTGTATATTCTGTATATTGAAAACAGGCGCTTGCAGAAAGGTGCCGGTTGTGCGTGAAAAAGAAAGGGTGGTAGTTTTATGCAGAATTCAGCGAAACCTCAAAAGTTGATGAGCCTGTTCGACCTGACCTTCATGGCCATGGGCGGCATCATCGGCGCCGGTATCTTCTCATCTGTCGGCTCCGGTATCGGTGTAACCGGACGAAGCATCACACTGGCCCTGATCGTCGGTATGTTGTTCCAGATGTCCCAGCAGGTCCGCTATGTATTTACCTCCTCGATGTTCAAGGTATCGGGCGGTATGTACTCTCAGGACGCCCTGGTTCTGACCCCCTACCTCACCGGTGTGGCAGGCGTAATGCTGTTCATCCAGTCGCTGAACTGGGCAGTATACGGCATCTCCATTGCCAGCTACTTGGGTGACCTGTTCCCCGTCCTGAAAAACTTCCCGGAACTGACTGCCGCCGGCGCACTGGCCGTATTCTTTATCATCGGCTACATCGGCGTTGCAGCCTTTACCCAGGTGCTCAACGTATTTGGTATCCTCAAGTTCGTTGCTCTGGGCCTGTTCATCTTCTACGGCTTCAGCAAGGTTCAGGCCGGCGGATTTGAAGGCGAGCCCTACTTCTACGGCGGTGCTGCTGACTTCTTCACCGCAGTTGCCCTGATGAGCTTTGCCTGCGGCGGCGCCACCAAGATCATGAATGTACAGGCACTGGCTGCCAATCCCAAGCGGGATATCCCCAAGGCCTGGCTGATCGCTCAGCTGTGCGTTGTAGTGATCTATGCCCTGCTCGGCTATGTGGCCTCCGGTGTCGCTCCTTACGATCAGGTTGCCAACCAGAGCCTGGGCACCATCGGCGGCATGTTCATGCCCATTGCTGTGACCGGCTTCTTCGTTGTGGGCGGTGCGCTGATGTCCATCTCCACTTCGCTGCTCAGCTCGATCCCCGGCACTCCCCTCACCCTGATGGGCATGGCCGACGACGGCTGGCTGCCCAAGATCTTCAAGAACCGTCTGTTCATCTTTGTACTGCTCTATCTCATCAACATGATCCCGATCTTCCTGGGCTTCTCGCTGAGTGAGCTGATTTCGATGCTGCTGGTTCCCGGCGCCATCATTACCGCCATCAAGAACTACCGCGGCATGAAGCTGCCCGAGATGTACCCCGAGGAGTGGGCTGCTTGCCCCATCAAGGTTTCCATCGGCACATTCAAGATCCTGATGGCAATCTCCATCGTGACCTCCCTGATGACCTCCGCCTTCTCGATGCGCAACCTGACCATGACCCAGGCCGTTGGCACTGTTGTCATGACAATCCTGGTATTCATCTATCCCAAGCTGCGCATGAAGACCGGCGCTGTCAAGATCGTTTCCACTACTGATATGGATAAGGAAGAGGCTGCTGCAGCCAAGTAACTTCCGTCGTCTGTGAAAACAGCTCCCCACCGATTGGGGAGCTGTTTTTTTGCCCGATTTTTATATTTGCATCCGACAAGGGCTCCCGCCATCTGGCGCCCAGCGGGGCAGTGCAGGACACAGTGAATCGAATTTGTGCGGTGCTGAGTAAAATTTTTCTAATATTCTTCTATTTTTATGAATAGTGCAATAAAATAGAGAGGAAAGATTGGCGAGTGCAATTTCCCCGATCGAATTGACAAATGCAAGACAAGGGGGGTATAATTGCAGTAAACGATAAATGAGACTTGAATCTGCTATGGTTTTGTATATCATGTAAGAATTTGGGTTACAGAACGGCGGAACGCAGATCCAAAGCGAGCGAAATCCAGAAAAGAAAGAGGCGATCCTGTTATGGAAAATCAAAAGAAGATGAGCCTGTTCGACCTGACCTTCATGGCGATCGGCGGCATCATTGGCGCTGGCATCTTTTCGATGGTGGGCACCGGTATTGCCACCACCGGCCGAAGCGTCGCCCTGGCCCTGCTGGTGGGCATGGTCTTTACCATGTCGCAGCAGATCCGCATGGTGTTCACTGCGGGTATGTTCCAGCTCTCGGGCGGTATGTACTCCCAGAATGCTCTGGTGCTGTCCCCCTTCCTCACCGGTGTCAGCGCCGTGGTTACCCTGGTGACCTCGGTGAGCTTTTCGGTATTCGGCATCTCGATGGCCCAGTACCTCTCCGACCTGTTCCCGGCCCTGCAGCCCTACCAGACCATCGTGGCCTGTGTCACCCTGGTGATCTTCTTTGCAGTGGCCTCCACCGGCGCCGAGATCTTTGCCCGGGTCATCAATGCCCTGGGTATCCTCAAGTTCATCGCCCTGGGCCTGTTCATCGCCTTTGGTATCACCAAGGTGCAGACCGGCGGCTTTGAGGGCGAGCCCTACTTCATCAACGGCGGCATGAGCTTCCTCACCGCTGTGGCCCTGATGAGCTTTACCTGCAATGGCGCCACCAACATTCTGAATGTGCAGGCCATTGCCGAAAACCCCAAGAAGAATATCCCCAAGGCCTTCTTCATCGCCTCGATCCTGGTGGCAGGCGTCTACTTCCTGCTGGGCTATGTGGCCTCCGGTATCGCCCCCTACGGCGAGGTTGCCGGCCAGAACCTGGGCTATATGGCCTCGCTGGTTCTGCCCCGTCCGCTCTTCATCTTCTTCATCGTGGGCGGTGCCATGTGTTCGCTCAGCACCGCGCTGCTGGGCGGTATCAGCGGTATGCCCTTCATGATCATGGGCATTGCCGAGGACGGCTGGCTGCCCAAGTTCTTCGCCAAGAAGATCAATGTCGTTGTAACTATGGCAATCATCTCGATCCTGCCCATCATCGGCGGCTTCTCGCTGGATAACATCGTTTCGATGATGCTGGTGCCCGGTATGGTCATTGGTGCCATCACCAACTTCCAGGCAATGAATATGCCCGAGCGGTTCCCGGAGGAGTGGGCCAACAGCGGCCTGAAGTGCTCGCCCACCCTGTACCGCATCCTGATGGTGATCTCCATCATCACCTCGCTGATGACCAGCTTCTTCTCGCTGACCTCGCTCACCTTGCCGCTGGCCATCGGCACCGTAGTAGCCACCGTGCTGATCTTTGTATGGACCTGGTACCGTCTCAAGAAGGGCTATGTCCACATCGTCAGCACCACCGATATGTCCGAGGCTGCTGCCAAGGCTGAATAATCCCTTTGTTCCGGACAAAAGTCCTCCCGGAAACGGGAGGGCTTTTTACTTGCAAGGACGATTGCACCCACAGGGTCGCTGTGCTACAATAAAAGAAACAAGCGCCGGAAAGGCGCAGCAAGGAGGCAAACATTATGGCTGTACTGGAAAAATTCATTGAACTGGTGAAGATCGACTCTCCGTCCGATCCCGCCAGCCCCACCTGTCCGTCCACTGCCATGCAGCTCGATGTGGCAAACCACCTCGAGCGCGTGATGAAGGAGATGGGTGTTTCCAATGTCCGTCAGAAGGACGGTTATGTCTATGGTGAGATCCCTGCAACTCCTGGTTATGAGGACAAGACCGCGGTGGGCTTCATCGCCCACATGGATACTGCCCCGGAATTCAACGGTATCGGTGTCAAGCCCCAGATTATCGAAAACTACGACGGCGGAGATGTACTGCTGGCTGGCAGCGGCCACATTCTCTCGCCCAAGGATTTCCCGGTGCTGCTGGGCTACAAGGGTCACACCCTGGTGACCACCGACGGCACCACCCTGCTGGGTTCGGACGATAAGGCCGGCATCGCCGAGATCCTGGAAGCAGCCGAGATCCTGCTCCAGGGCGAGATCCCCCACGGCAAGATCTGCCTGGGCTTCACCCCCGATGAGGAGATCGGCCGCGGCCCGCTCAAGTTTGATGTAGAGGGCTTCAGCGCCCAGGTTGGCTACACCCTGGATGGCGGCGCAGCCGGTTCCATTGAGTACGAGAACTTCAACGCCGACCAGGCCGAAGTGACCATCAAGGGCTACTCCATCCACCCCGGCTCTGCCAAGGATAAGATGAAGAACAGCCTGGCCATCGCCATGGAGTTTGACCGCCTGCTGCCTGCCAACGAGCGCCCCCAGTTCACCGAGGGGTACGAG
>CAKWRB010000003.1:0-23352 GCA_934845495.1 uncultured bacterium | reverse complement strand
GGGTACGAGGGCTTCTACCACATGAACGAGCTGCACGGCGGCACCGAGGAGAGCCACTGTACCTACATCCTTCGGGATCACGACAGCGACAAGCTGGCTGCCCGGGGCGAAACCATGCAGAAGGCCGCTGCCTTCCTCAACGACCGGTATGGCGAGGGCACCGTCACCGTGGAGATCACCCACACCTACCGCAATATGCGTGAGAAGATCCTGCCGGTGTTTGAGGTCATCACCATCGCTGAGCAGGCCATCCGCACCGCTGGCCTGACCCCGGTTACCGTGCCCATCCGCGGCGGCACCGACGGCGCCACCCTGAGCTACATGGGTCTGCCCTGCCCGAACCTGGGCACCGGCGGCTGCAATGCCCACGGCCGGTATGAGTGCAACACCAAGGAGAACATGGAGCAGTGCGTCCAGATCGCCCTGGAGATCGTCAAGGGTTACGCTGCCCTCTAATTTCCCCCCAAAAGAAAAAGGGGCCGGAACCGGCTCCTTTTTTGCTGCTCCGACAAAGGGAGCGGTTATTTTTCCAGGCTGGGGAAGAACAGCTCGGCCTGGGCAGAGTACAGGGCGGTCTGGTCTTCTCCGGGGGTGAAGGCTTCGCCGGTGTCTCCGGGGAAGATCCAGCCGGTGGCAGTCCACTGGGGGCTTTCGCCGCTGGCAGGGGCGCCGCCGGTGAGGATACACTGCACATTCCGCCCGGAGTAGAGGGCGGCAAAGACCTGCCCGGCAGCAGCGGAGCCGTCCTCGGTCAGGGCCATGGGGCTGCGCACCGCCAGAATCGACCGGGGTTCGGCACAGCCGGGGGCATATTCCAGCGCCGCCAGCACCAGGCACTGCACCGGCGGCTGTTCGGCGCCGTCAAAGCGCTCCAGGCGCAAGGGGCTGTACCGCACCGCTGCACCCTCCGGGGCTTTTACCGGCTTTCCGGCATAGGCCAGGGCTTCGGCTTCGGTGCAGCCTGCCGCCGTCAGGCAGGTGAGCAGCTCTTCGTAGGTGTAGTCACTGCCGGCGGCTGCGGCCTGTGCAGCGGCAGCCGGGTACTGGGCCGCCGGTTCAGCAGCCAGGGACGGGGAGGCAAGGCCGGCGGTCAGCAGGGCGGCCATCGCCAGCGGGAGAATGGTTCTGCGCATAGAGGGTTCCTCCTTTTCACACTTTTTTCACCCTGCAGGCGATGCATCGCCACAGGGGGGTTATTGCCATTCTACCACAATAAAGCAGAAAAGTCGATGGGGTTTGGTTTTTATCCCGGAACAGCCGTCCCCCTTGCAAACCGTCGGGTATCCCGGTATAATTGTACCAATTACCATGCATCAGACCGAGGAAAGGAGAACAGAGATGCTGTTTGAGAGAATTACCCTGATCGATGGGAACTACGAAGAAAAACCGGATATGTACCTCCAGACCGAAGGCAACCGGATCGTCTACATCGGTGCCGAGCGCCCCAAGGACTACACCGGTGAGACCTATGACGGCAAAAACAAGGTGGCCATGCCCGGCTTTTACAACCTGCACTGCCACATTCCGGATACCCTGCTCCGGGGCTATGGCGAGGGGCTGCCGCTGCACCGCTGGCTCACCGAGAAGATGTTCCCCTTTGAGGCCAAACTCACCGAGGAGGACATCTACTGGAGCTCGATGCTGGGCGCCTGCGAGCTGATCCGCAGCGGTGTGGCCTCCTTCACCGATATGTTCTACACCCTGCCGCAGATCGAGCGCGCCGTGCGAGACAGCGGCCTCAAGGCCAACCTGTGCTTTGGCACCACAGCGCTGCCGGGGCTTTCCGGCTACCGGGAGTATGTGGCCTACCAGGAAACCGAGGGCCTGCGCCGCCGCCTGGCCGATGCCGCCGATGACCGCATCCGGGTGGATGTGGGCCTGCACGCCGAGTATACCTCCCACGAGGCACTGATGCGCGATGTGGCCGACTATGCCCGGGAGACCGGCCTGCGGGTGCATCTGCACCTTTCCGAGACCCAGAAGGAGCATGAGGAGTGCAAGGTCCGCCACAACGGCCTCACCCCGGCTGCCCTGTTTGAAAAGGTGGGCTTGTTCGATGTTCCGGCCACCGCAGCACACTGCGTCTGGATCGAAGGGGAGGACTTTGACATCTTCCGGCGGCATGGTGTCACCGTGGCGCACAACCCCTCCAGCAATATGAAGCTGGGCAGCGGCTATGCCCCGGTGAAGAAGATGCTGGAATCGGGTGTCCGGGTGGGCATCGGCACCGATGGCGCCGCCAGCAACAACAACCTCAATATGCTGGAGGAGGTCACCCTGGCTTCGATGCTGGGCAAGGGCCTCAATGGGGACCCCACCTTCCTGAGCCCCAGTGAGCTGCTGAAGATGAGCTGCCGCAACGGCGCTCAGGCTCAGGGCCGTGCCGACTGTGGTGCCCTGGAAGTGGGCAACCGTGCCGACATCGTCGTCTATGACCTGGACCGGTCGCACCTGGTGCCCACCTACGATGTGCTGCCCAACATCTTCTATGCCGCCGCCGCATCGGACATCTGCCTCAACATGATCGATGGCGAGGTGGTGTTCCGGGACGGTGTCCTCACCCGCATCGACGAGGAGCGGGTCAAGGCCGAGGCGCGCAGTCGTGCCGCCCGGATCCTGTCCGAGCTGTAATCCCCATACAACCCAAAGCCCGGAGCTGTTTCTCCGGGCTTTTTTGCTGCGGTGAACAGGGATTGCAATTCCCCCTGGCCTTGGTATAATGGGGGCAGAGGGGTGCAGGCAGCACCCCGGCGGAAAGGAGAGGATCCCATGAGAAACCATCGCCTGTTCAGCCTGATGCTGGCGCTCTGCCTGCTGCTTGCCGGCTGCACCGCTGGGCAGACCCCGCCGGCCGGTTCCCAGCCGGAGAGCAGCTCCCAGTCCTCGGAAATGGTGCAGGAAAAGCCGCCGCTGCCCATCCGGGAGGATATGTACCCGGCCGAGACGGTGGCGCAGTATTTTACCGCCCAGCGGGACGAAGTCCCGGCAGGCGAGCTGACCGGGGAAGTGGTGACCCGGCTGTGGTACCTGGTGAATACCCTCTACGATGCCGATGACCTGGTGTTTGTGGAGGACCCGACTGAACCGCCCGAGGGCTTTTCTGCCGGTATGATGGTCCGGTTCCTGGATTTTGAGGAGGCCACCCGGTATCTCTTCACCGACCATGGCCTGGACCAGCTGCTTGCAGCCGAACTGGCAGGGGCGCCCTACATCCATCGGGCGGAGAACGGGGAGGTCTACCACCGGGGAGCGTACAAAACCGGCTATTCCTATCAGAATGCCATGGCTGGGTACCGGGTGATCCACAGCGATGCGGACAGCGCCCGGGTGGAAGTGTCCTGGAAGATCATGTCGCCCATAGACTGGGAACAGGAGCGCCCGGTGGCCTTTTCCACCCTGTATCTGAAGCAGGAGGACGGCCGCTGGAAGGTGGACGGCTACAACTTCCCCGATGCCGCCTATCCGGAGGAGTTCACCATCGCCGAGGAGATCCGCTTCAGGCTGACCGACGGGGAACGGGAGGCCGCCCTCTCCGATGCCGCCCAAAAGGAGCAGCTGGTGGCACAGCTCCGGGCGCTGACCCAGGGGGTGGTCACCGGGGAGGCGCCGCCCCAGGGCTGCATTGCCATCGAGGCGGTGGACAACGGCAGGGTCTACCAGATGTCGGTGTCCCCAAGCGGCCTGGTGTGGGATACCCTCTATGCCCAGGAGGACTGGATCCTCTACCAGGCGGAGCCAGCCCTCTACCAGGAGCTGCAGGCGCTCCTGCCCTAAAAACCGACGCAGTTCAGTGCATCATAAAAAAGGCACCCGGATGGGTGCCTTTTTTGCGGATTGTTTTTCCGGCTGAACAGTCGGCTGCGGTCAGGCCAGCTCCAGATAGAGCCCTGCCAGCTGCAGGGTGGCGGTCAGGCCGTCCAGATGGGTGCGCTCCATGCCGTGGGAGGCGTGGACACCCGGCCCGATGAGGGCAGCCCGGCAGTCCATACCGGCGCGCCAGGCCGCACCCACATCCGAGCCGTAGTGGGGGTAGATATCCACCGAGTAGTCCACACCCTGCTCCTTGGCCAGCTGCACCAGCCGGCTGACCATCTCGTAATCGTAGGGGCCGCCGCTGTCCTTGGCGCAGATGGACACCTGGTACTCGGTGCAGCCCAGGTCCTCACCGATGCAGCCCATATCCAGGGCGAGCAGCTCGTCCACGGTGGGCAGGGTGGCGCCGCCATGTCCGGTCTCCTCATGGACGGTGAAGGTGAAGTAGGTGTCAAACCGGGGGCGGCTTCCGGTCTGGCGCATCTGCCACAGCAGGGTCAGCAGGCAGGCTGCACTGGCCTTATCGTCCAGGAAGCGGGATTTTACAAAGCCGCTTTCGGTGACAACGGTTTTGGGGTCATAGCAGACAAAATCGCCGGCGGCAATGCCCAGTGCCAGCACATCGTCCCGGGTACGCACCTTTTCGTCGATGCGCACCGCCATATTCTTCTCGTCCCGGGGACGGGTGGCGGCATCGTCCTGCACATGCACCGACGGCGAAAGGCTCAGCACGGTGCCGGTGTACACCTTGCCCTCCCGGGTGTAGATACGGCAGTACTCGCTGTCCAGGGTGGGCAGCAGCGGCCCGCCCACCTTGGTGACCATCAGCATACCGTCGGCGGTGATCGAACGCACCATCAGGCCCAGGGTGTCCACATGGGCGCAGAGCCCCACGGTGCGGCCGGATTCCCGACCGGGTACGGTGACCACCAGATTGCCCTTGTTGGTGCGCCGGGCGGCAAAGCCCAGCTCCCGGGCAAGGCCCTCTGCGACCCCGACCACCTGTGCGGTGAAGCCGGTGGGGCTGTCCTGATGGAGCAGTGCCTCCAGAGTGTCCACCAGAAAGCTCTGGCAGGCCGGTTCCAGTTTTGTTGTCTCTCTCATAGGTTCTGTCCTCGTTTCATAAAAAGGTTCTGACTCCATCTTACAAAAAATCCCCGCTGTTGACAACCCCCACACCTGGCGATGGGCGATTCTTTGGCAATCCCCGGACAGCTTTGTGGAAGCGGCACTGCGGCGAGCGGCACTTTGCAAACCTCCGGAACACTCTTGCGAAAACCGCACCTGGCGGTGGGCGATTCTTTGGCAATCCCCGGATAGCTTTGTGGAAGCGGCACTGCGGCGAGCGGCCCTTTGCGAAGCTCTGGGGAAAAACGGCCTGGAATCGGACATCTGCAAGCAGGGATCGCATGGAGAAAATAAAAAAAGACCAGTCCCCGGACTGGTCTTTTTTAGCTGTTTTAGCGGTCGCAGGGGGAGCCGTTCTGCTTTTCCTGCAGGATATCCATGATGGTGGATTCGGTGCCGATCATACCGGGCGATGCGATCTGTCCCATAAAGCGCATGGTGTCCTCGGGGGTTTTGCCGATAATGCCATGCACAGGGTCCACAGCGACTCGGTGGAGCGCAAGGTCCACCGAAGCATAGGCGGCGCTGACCGCTGCAATGCCCTTCATGGTGCAGCCCTGGTTGCCGCCGTCACAGATCATACCGGTGATGCTGGCAGCCATATTGCAGATGACCCGCTCCATAGCCGGCAGATCGCCGCCGCGCAGCCAGGCCAGAGCCACGGCCATGCCGGTACCTGCAGCAATGGCACAGCCGCAGAAGGCCGAAAGCTTTCCGGAATACTCCTTGATGTACATGCAGACCAGATAGCTGAGGACGGTGGCCCGCAGCAGCTGTTCCTTGCTGTATCCCTGCACCTGATAGGCGGCATACAGGGGCAGGGTGGCAATGATTCCATGGGCGCCGGAGCCGGTGATGCTCATAGCTGGCTTGTTCAGGCCGATGACACGGGCCTCGATGGCAGCATTGCAGAGGAGGCTGGCAGTCTTTTCCTCGTCATCGGAAAAGCGCTTTCCGCCATTCTGTGCCAGCAGGAAGGGGGCAAAGGTGGTCTGGCTGCTGCCCAGGCCCTCTTCAAACAGGGCCAGATTGGTGGTATAGGCCTCTTCCACAAAGGCGATCTCCTCGAGATCCACCGTCTGGGCATAGTCCACCAGCTGGGCCAGTGTATAGCTGTGAATGGGGGCGGCCAGGTCGCCGTCGTCTTGAATCTCCTCGGCCTGAGCCAGGAACACCGTGTCGCCGTTGACACGGATTTCGGTGATGTTGGTGTGGGAATCCCGGATGATCACAGTGGCATTCCCCTGATCGGTCGTCACCCCGGCCTCAATGTAGATGCGGCTGGTCACCTCGGACATCTCGGCCCGCACCTTTCCCTGGTCCACCAGCTGCTGTGCCTGCTTGTGCTGGGCATCGGTGATGCCGTCCAGACATTCCAGCCCCTTCTGTGCATCGGCACCGGTGGCGCCCAGGGCAGCAGCATAGAGGTTTCCCACCTGGGTGCTGCCGGGAATGCCGCAGGTAAAGGCATTTTTGTACATACCGCTGTTGAGCCGCAGCTCGACCAGCTCCACGGTGCCGCCGATCTGAGCTTTTGCCTTGGCGACGGCAAATGCGATGGCGCCCGGCTCTGTAACGCCCAGAGCGGGCTTCATGTCATGATAGATCAGTTGTGTCAAAGGATGCATCTTCATTCTCCCTTACAGAAAAATTTGTGACCTGCCTTTATCATATCAGCTTTGTCCCCGTATATCAAGGACGGATCAAAAGGAAAAGATAATCTTTTCAGCGACACCGCCCAGCCATTCTCCGGAACGCTGTTGCCAAAACCGCGCCTGGCGGCGTCCCTGTGGGGAGCAACTCCTTGGCATTTCCCAGAAAACCTAAGTGGAATCGGCCAGGGAGGGGGCGTTTGTGGGGGAACCGTAGGTTCCTACCACATTTGAGTGAGCAAAGCGAACGGGAATACCCGCCCGCAGGCGACGGGTTCCAGCGGAAGCCGCTGTGGCCGTAGGCCACAGGCCGTAAGGCATCTGCCGAGATCCTCTATGGGGGATAACAGGAGGTTTTTAGAGCGACAGCGGAGAAAACCTCCGCCACATAGGGGGCTAAGCCCCCTGTGGAAAAATGCGGCGCACAAAGCCTAAGTGTCAACACCCAGGAAAGGGCCGCATTTTGGAATACCCACCCGCAGGCGACGGCTGGCATCGCAAGCTAATTGCAGTCAAACGAAAAAAAGCACCCTTTCGGGTGCTTTCTCATTTGGTTGCGGAGGCAGGACTTGAACCTACGACCTTCGGGTTATGAGCCCGACGAGCTGCCAACTGCTCCACTCCGCGTTAATCACTATTGCTATACTATAATAGCATACCCGTATTGACTTGTCAAGGGAAATTCCCAAAATATTTTGCAGGGTCGGGTATGTACACCGGGAACAGGATCTCTGTCCCCGGTAGAGAGGAGCCTATGCCTTGTCCCGGGAGCGGAACAGCAGGGCAGTCAGCAGGGCAGCGACAATGGCGGTGGTGATGCCGCCAGCGGCAGCGGTCAGCCCGCCGGTGAGGATCCCGATGGCACCCTGGTCGGCAATGGCCTCCCGCACCCCCTTGGCCAGCAGGGCTCCAAAGCCGGTCAGCGGCACCGAAGCACCGGCCCCGGCAAAGTCCAGCAGCGGCTGGTAGATGCCCAGTCCGCCCAGGACCACCCCCAGCACCACAAAGGAGACCAGGATCCGGGCGGGGGTGAGGGCGGTGTAGTCGATGAGCAGCTGACCCACCGCACAGATCAGGCCGCCCACCACAAAGGCGCGCAGCAGAGCTTCCATCAGTTCCATGGCAGATCCTCCTTTTGTGCCGTCAGGCAGATGAGATGGGCGATGCCGGGAATGGATTCCCCCTGCTGGGTGCTGGTGGGGCTGAGCAGGGCGCCGGTGGCTGCAAACAGTACCCGCTTCACCCGCCCGGCCCGGAGCGCCGGCAGGATATAGCTGCACAGAACGGTGGCACAGCAGCCGCACCCCGAACCCCCGGCATGGACATCCTGCCGGTCCCGGTCGTAGATGAGCAGGCCGCAGTCGGTGTGCCGGGGGCGCAGATCCACCCCCTCCCGGAGGGCCAGCTCGTAGAGCAGATCGCTGCCCACCTGCCCCAGATCCCCGGTGAGGATCAGGTCGTAATCCTCGGGGGTGGTGCCGGTATCCGACAGGAACCCCAGAATGGTGGCGGCGGCAGCCGGGGCCATGGCAGCCCCCATGTTGGCAGCATCCTGAATGCCCTTATCCTCAATGGTGCCGATGGCTGCGGCCTGGATCCAGGGCCCAGCTTGACCGGGCTGCTGGGCAGCAGGGCCGGTCACCACCACCGCGCCGCCGCCGGTGACAGTCCACTGGCTGGTGGGTGGGCGCTGACCGCCGTACTCCAGCGGAAAGCGGTACTGTCGTTCCGCGGTACAGAAGTGGGAGGCAGTGGATACCCCCAGATGCCCCAGCCCGGATTCCGCCAGGAAGGAGGCGAGCAGCAGCCCCTCCGCCATATTGGAGCAGGCACCGTAGATGCCCAGGTAGGGGATCCCCAGTTCCCGCACCCCAAAGGTGGCGCCGATGCACTGGTTGAGCAGGTCCCCGGCCAGCAGGCAGTCCAGGTCCGCATAGGAGAGGCCGGCTTTTTTCACCGCCAGCTCCACCGTGTCATGGTGCAGACGGCTCTCGGCCCGCTCCCAGCTCTTCTGGCCAAAGGTGCTGTCCGGGTTGATGGTGTCAAAATACTCTCCCAGCGGGCCTTCGCCCTCCCGCTTGGAGCCAATGGCAGCAAAGCTCTGCACCGCTGCCGGGTGCTGGAACAGATAGGTCTGTTTTCCTCGTTTGATTGCCAAAGCTGTGTTTTCCTCCTCTCTATGCCTGCCCGAACAGGAACCAGAGCAGGCCGTACAGCACCGAAGCACTGATGCCATACACCAGCACCGGCCCGGCAATGGCGAACATCCGGGCGCCGGTGCCCAGGATCAGTCCCTCGCATTTGAATTCCAGCGCCGGGGAGACCATGGCATTGGCAAAGCCGGTGATGGGCACCAGGGTACCGGCACCGGCATGGCGGGCGATCTGGTCGTAGATGCCCAGGCCGGTACACAGGGCAGAGAGGACGACCAGCGTCATACTGCAGGCCCCCGGAGCCACCTCCGGGGAAAGCCCCAACCGGGTATAGAATTCGATGAGGCCCTGCCCCAGGGCGCAGATCCCGCCGCCGATGAGGAAGGCCTTGGGAACATTGATCCAGGGCTTGGAGTTTTTGGAATACCGTTTGGTGAGCGCGTCGTATTCCGCTTCGGTCAACGACATGACTCCACCGCCTTTCGTACTGAAATTGCGCACCGTGCTGTCCTTATCCTGCACCGTTCTCTCCCAGTTTATGCACGGGGCAGGCAAAGTGCTGCACTGTGTTTTCCAGAAAACGGACAATCATTACAGTTCGTTCATAAAACAGCGGTTTTTTTATCGGGAGCGAGTATGCTATAATAATTTCAGTACCGTGATCGTGCCGTTTTATGACCTGTTTTCCGCCATCTGTGCTGTGGAACAGCTGCCGTATATGGCCGGAACCGCCGGTTTGTGGTATGATATTGTCAGTTCCCGACGCCGGCATGGCCGCGTCCGGTTTCAACGATTCGATCCCCGGTCCGTCAGGGCCGGTTTCTATGGAGGTTTTGCCTGATGCAGGATAAACACAATTCCAACGGGTTCTATGATCTCTATCACAATCCCTTCACCGGGAACAGCGAACCCCGTGGATACACCTATGTAGCGGGCTACGGATTTTCTCCGCCGCCCCGGGCCGATTATGAGCGCCGCATGATCCGCACCTACTCCAGCGGCATTGCCCTGATGCTGCTCTGCTTTTTGCTGCTCTCCGGGCCAGCATACCAGCTGCTCTTTTCGCTGGAGACCATGCTGTTCGGCCGATTCATGACCTATACCGGCCTTTCGATTGCCTCGGAGCTGGCCAATATGGGGGCCTATGTACTGGCGCTGCTGCTGCCGGCCGTGCTTTACTGCCGGTATATCCGGATCCCGGTCTACAACGCCTTCCCCCTCGGCCGGCTCCGGGATACCGGCATCACCCTGGCCGCCATTCCCATCACCCTGATGACGGTGGTGGTGGGCGCCTACACCGCCTCGGTGGTTAGCGCTCTGTTTGCCGTGTTCGGGCTCTATCCCACCAGCCCGATTCCGGCGGTGCCCACCAATGGGGTGGAGTTCATCTTCTATTTCATCAGTACGGCGATTTTGCCCGCCATCGTGGAGGAACTGGTGTTCCGCGGGGCCATCATGCAGTCGCTGCGCCGGTTCGGGGATACCTTTGCCCTGCTGATCTCCTCGCTGCTTTTCGGTCTGGTGCATGGCAATCTGGTGCAGGCACCCATGGCCTTCATCACCGGGCTTGCCATCGGCTACTTTGTCCTGCGCACCGGTTCACTGCGCACCGGTATGCTGGTCCACTTCATCAACAATGCCCTGGCTACGGTGCTTTCGGCCATCAGTGCCGGCCTGTCCATCCACGCCCAGCAAACCCTCAACCATGCGGTCTATGTGGTGTATCTGTTTGGCGGCTTTGTGGCCATGGGCTGGCTGCTTACCCGGTACAATAATATGTTCCGGCTGCATGCTTCCAATACAGTCATGACCCTGCGGGGCAAGCTGGCGGCCTTCTTTTCCGCCGGCCTGATGCTGATCCTGCTGGTGCTGCTGGCCGTTACCACCAGCAAATATTTCCTTGTGATCTGACGGAGGAGCAAACCCATGACCACACACGAAACCTATATGCAGATCGCCCTGGAGGCCGCCCGGGAAGCGGCCCGGCTGGGAGAGATCCCGGTGGGGGCCTGCATTGTCCGGGAGGGGGAGATCCTCGCCGTGGGGTACAATACCCGGGAGACTCAGCGCGATCCGCTGGGCCATGCCGAGATCAATGCCATCCGGCAGGCCTGCCAGCAGCTGGGGAGCTGGGGGTTGGATGGCTGTGTGTTGTATGTCACCCTGGAGCCCTGCCCCATGTGTGCCGGGGCCATTCTCAATGCCCGCCTTAGCCGGGTGGTGTATGGGGCATCCGACCCCAAAGCCGGCTGTATGGGTTCGGTGTGCGATCTCACAGCCATGCCGTTCCCTACGGTTCCCTACTATAAAAGCGGTGTGCTGGAGGCGGAATGCCGGGAGGTGCTGGACCAGTTTTTTCGGGAACTGCGGAAAAAAGGGGAATAAATGGCCCGAAAAAGACAAAATTGTGTGAATTCTCCACTTTTCCCCCAACTTTCCTCAAGAAATGCTTTACAACTCAAACAAAATATGCTAAAATATGGAATGTCGAATGGCTTTGCTGTATCTGCTTTCCGCTGGAAAGCTACTTTCATTCGATGATCGACAACAAAAAGGCAGGGTGCAAGCAATTGCACCCTGCCTTTTTCGTGCTACAATGCGGATAGATTCATCTGTTTTTGAAAAAGGAGCGATTTGGAATGTCCTACGAACTGGTCAAAGACTATCTCACCGCCCGCGGCTATGGCGACCGCGCCCAGGAGTTTGCGGTGTCCAGCGCCACGGTGGAGCTGGCGGCAGCAGCCCTGGGCTGCGAAGGCGCCCGCATTGCCAAAACCCTCTCCTTCAAGACCCCGGAGGGAGTGGTGCTGATTGTAGCTGCCGGTGATGCCCGGGTGGACAACCACAAGTACAAGGAGAAGTTCCACACCAAGGCCAAGATGCTCACCCCCGAGGAGGCGGTGGAGCTGGTGGGCCATGCGGTGGGCGGTGTCTGTCCGTTCTGCGTCAAGGAGGGGGTGCAGGTCTACCTGGACCCGTCCCTGCGGCGGTTCGATGTGATTTACCCCGCCTGCGGCAGCCCCAACAGCGCCGTCCGCCTCACCCCGGAGGAGCTGGAGCTGCTCTCGGGCGGCGCGTGGTGCGACCTCTGCAAACTCCCTGAGGCGGAGTGATCCCGGACAGAAAAAAGCGAACCGGCAGGCCACAGCGGTCTGCCGGTTTTTTGTTTTCATGGGAAGGGGGATTATGCCCTGTGGTTTGAAAGGTATCGGAAGCTGCCGTCTTCCATCAGCTGCACTGTGAGCTGGTATTCCCGATCCTCATAGGGCTCGCCGGTAAGAGAGCTGTACTCCTCATAGTTAAGGGTGAGCTGGTCACCGTCCTCCTCCCAGCTGGTGACCCGCAGGCAGAAGGGACCGCCGCCCCGTCCGCCCTCATAGTGCAGGGTTCCGGTGGCCGGGTCATAGACCTCCTGATAGAGCGCGATGAGCTGTTCCTCGGTGACGCCGTCAAAGTACCGGCTCAGCTGGGCCGCCATCTCGTCCACCGGCCAGTCGGCACCATAGACATCAAAGGGGCTGGCGTTCTGGTGGTCGTAGTGGTAGAGATCCTCAAACACCCACAGCGGCTGGGGAATTTCCTCCAGGGAGTCCCATTCGATTTCGCCCAGGGCGGAGGGAAGCACCGGTTCCAGATACCGCTCGTAGAGCTGTACACGCTGATCTGCGTCCTCCCAGAGCAGACGGTCGGGGATCACCAGGTAACCGGTGGGTTCACTGACAAAGTCGCCGCTTGCCACCAGATAGCCGTAGTCATTCACTTCCAGCAGCTGCGCATCATACCGGCTGGGCTCCATAAAAGCGGTACTGCTGTCCGCTGAGTAGTCGGAGAAGTACCAGCTGGAGCCGCCATCGGTCCAGAACCGGTCATACTGGCACTGGATCTTGTCCGGCTCGGCATGGTTCGGGGAGAAGGTATAGAGGGACAGTTCTCCGGTGCCGCCGCTTTCCGCCGCCTGCCAGAAGCTGTCCGCAGCAGTGCGTCCGGTGGCAACCCGGCCATTCCAGATGATGACCGCTGTGGGATCGTCTGCCGCAATCCGGTAGGCACCGGTGGAAGTCACCGCTTCGGGCAGCAGGTCGGGGTAGAGGATCTCCGCCTCCCCCGAGGGAAGCAGACTGTTCCGCCGGGCAATCACAGCTTCCAGGAGGGCTTGGGACTGTTCCACTGCCTTCGGGGAGCCTGAGTAGAGAAGATAGGCCTCCTCGTCCTGCAGCATCAGCATGGAGTGGTCGCTGTTGATGAGAGCGCCCACACCCAGGGTGCGCCCATCCGCAGCCTGAAGATGCACAAAGAAGCAGGGGTCATGGGGAGGTAGGGTATCCGGGTCGATTATCTCCCAGTCCGAGCTACCCAGCAGACCGAGCAGTTCCTCCTGTTCATCGTTGGTGAGGGTCATGGGGCTGGCGTTGTCGCCAAGGCCATATTTATCGAAAAGCTGGACGGTGAAGTCCGCTGCGTCCCAGCCGTTGGGGAGCAGGGTGGACGCAGCCGGGTCCCCCGAGCCGGAGGACTGGGAGGGATTCGGGGCACAGGCGGCAAGGCCCAGGCAGCAGAGCCCGGCCAGCAGCGCCGCCCACAGGGTTCGCTTCAGGTTCATGACAGTCGCTTCCTTTCCTCTGAATCGGTTTATTCGGCCGGTTGGCAGGAGACAAGGTGCAGCTTGCCGTTGGCATCGTACCGGGCGGTGACCGTCCAGCGGGGCAGGGTGTCCAGCAGGGCCAGCACCCGGCTGTCGCTGTCCAGGTCCTCGTAGAGGGGGATCCACTCCTGCTGGTATTCCGCGGTGGTGCCGCTCACGCCGCCCATATTCGTCAGCAGATAGCTCACCTCGGCGGTCCAGCCGTCCTCGGTCTGGGTGATGGAGTGGGGATAGGGCAGCACCACACTGCCGCCGCCCATGTGGGGCGGTGTGTAGACTCCCTCGGTCTCGTGCCAGGTCCAGTGCGAGGCATCACCGTGGGAGAGGGGAACCGTCTCGCCCCAGATGGCCCGGGCCGTGGCCTCCACCCACTCGGCCGGAATGAACTGGGAATCCCGCACCGCATCGCTCAGCGGGCGCAGGAAGTCATCGTCCTTGGGGTAGAGCGGCCAGCGCTCCGGCTCCTCCCGGCAGGCATCGATGTCGGGGGTGGCCCACAGAGCCGCCGACCGCACCGCCTTGGGGTCGAGTTCTGACGGGTCGGCATAGGCGCCCTGGTCCTCTGCCAGGCAGAGCAGGGTGTAGAACTCCGGGGCGGTTTTCATGGCCTCTTCACCGGCAGCCAGGGGGAGGGTGTCCATCGCCCGGAACCCGGGCCAGGGCAGCAGCGCCCGCAGCCCGGCAAAGTCCTCCTGGCGAATGGGCTGGTTATAAAGCGGTGCAGGGTCGAATTTTCCCCATCCATCGTCCGCCAGGGTCACGCCGCCCAGCGAGAAGCCCGCCCCATCCAGGGTGAACCCAACCTGGTAGAAGTCGTTTTCCAGAAGGGTGCAGGCCAGGGTGTTGAGCAGGGTGGTGACCGCCTGCTCGTCCGAAAGCGCCCGGGCGGCAGGGCTGTCCGGCGTGAGGGTGAGATCCACCACCGCAAAGCCCTTCTGCATCTTCAGCCCGGCCAGGGCGATGCCCTCCCCGTCGGGGTAGAGGGCGGAAAGCGCCGCCTGAGCCAGCTGGCCGGCGGTTTCACCCCCGGCGGCAGGGTAGCGGGTGAGGGTGTAGCCCTGCCCGGCGCTGTCGTAGACGCAGACACGCAGCATCTGCCCTTCCAGACCATCGGGGCGGATGAGCGCCTCGGTGAGGGGGAGATCCTCCTCCAGCAGCTGGGTGGAGAGGGGTGCTTGTTGATCGGTGTGACCGAGCAGCCCCACGGCCAACGGATCAAAGCGCTCGGAGATCGGGGCGGAGTTTTCAGAATGGGGGTTTTCCGCCGCCGGGCTGTCGGTTCGGGAGCAGCCGGACAGCAGCAGTGCCGCCGCCAGTGCCAGCGCGGTCAGTTGTCTGAAAAAATGCATCATAAACCCTCCTTGAAACGAAAAGATTCCGGATGCCTTTACCATAGCAGGATTGGGAGAGAATGTCAATGCAATTTGCCGTCAGAGGACTTGCAAATGGCTTTGACAGAGCGGTTGTTATGCCCTATACTAATGAATAGAACTATGCCGGGGCAGCCCGGCCTGAACAAAGGAGAAACAAGTATGCATCAGGTACTCAACGAAAAGATCCCCTACTTCAGCGATGACGGCCTTTCCTGCGCCGAAAGCTCTCTGCGCTACCTCATCGAACACGGCTATGCCGACCTGCCGCTGGACACCGTCCGCATCATGACCGGTCTGCATGGCAACATGGGCCGCTGCGCCAACTGCGGCGCCGTAAACGGCTGTGTGGCAGCCATCGGCGCCAACTTCGGCCGCCGGGAGGTGGGCGAGGATATGAGCCTGCTCTACCAGCTCACCGAGCGGTTCATGCAGGAGTTCGAGGCCGCCTTTGGCTCGGTGAAGTGCGCTGAACTGATGGAGGGCAAGGATCCTGCCCTGATCGAGCAGCAGCACCGCTGTGCCGACATCGTGTCCGGCGCTGTGGACATTGCTGCCCGCATCATCGAGGAGGGCCGGGCCCAGGCCGGCAAGTAAGGGCCTGCCCCGCTTGACAGACCACCCGGAACTATTGTACACTCGGATCAGGAAGCAAAAATAAGAACCGGCGCCGGAAGCAGTGGCGCGGAAAGGACTGTGTATGGACAAGATCCGTGCGAAAAAGGGATTTATCTGTGATATGGACGGGGTGATCTACCACGGGAACCGGATCCTTCCGGGTGTGGTGGAGTTTGTCAACTGGCTGTACGAAACCGAGAAGGAGTTTCTCTTCCTGACCAACAACAGCGGCAAGACCCCGCGCCAGCTCCATGAAAAGCTGGCCTGGATGGGCCTGCAGGTGGACGAGAGCCACTTCTACACCAGCGCCCAGGCCACAGCGGATTTCATCGCCCGGCAGATGCCGGGAGCCCATGTGTTCGTCATCGGCGAACCCGGGCTGTACAACGCCCTGTATGAGCGGGGCATCACCCTCACCGATACCAACCCCGATTATGTGGTGGTGGGGGAATCCACCAGCTACAATTACGACAACATCTGCCGGGCGGTACACCATGTGTTCCGTGGGGCCCGGCTCATCGCCACCAACCCCGACCTCACCGGCCCCTCGGAGCAGGGCATCGTGCCGGCCTGCCGGGCGCTGGTCAAGCCCATCGAGATGGTCACCGGGCAGGAGGCCTACTACATCGGCAAGCCCAATCCGCTGATGATGCGCACCGGCCTCAATATGCTGGGGGTACACTCCAACGAGGCAGCCATCATTGGCGACCGCATGGATACCGACATCGTCGCCGGCATCGAAAGCGGCCTGGACACCGTCCTGGTGCTGTCCGGCGTCACCTCCCGGGAGGAAGTGGACCGCTTCCCCTACCGCCCCCGGGTGATCCTTGGCGGCGTGGGAGAGATTCCCGGCTGATCCGGGCTGGCAAGCGGAAATCTATGTATGTGAACGAGCGGCAGGGGGCTTTCTTCTGCCGCCCGTCTTTGTTTTGTGCCCCCTCTTGTGGGGGGAGAAGGAGGGTTTTATGAATACGCCGGGTATTTCCCGGGAATTTTCCACCGGGGAGCTGCTGCGGTTTGCAGCGCCATCCATTGTGATGATGCTGTTTTTGTCCATGTACACCATTGTGGATGGGTTCTTTATCTCGCGGTTTGTGGGAACAGCTGCCCTCTCCGCCACCAACATCGTCTATCCGCTCATCGGCTTCTTCCTGGCGGTGGGCATCATGTTTGCCACCGGCGGCAGCGCTGTGGTCGCTGCCGAAATGGGCCGCGGCGAGCACCGGGAGGCCAGCGGCCACTTCACCGCAGTGGTGCTCACGGCGGTGGGCTTCAGTGTGCTGGCGGGGGCAGCCTGCCTGACCTTTACCGACCCGGTGCTGGATCTGCTGGGTGCCAGTGCGGATACCTGGGCCTACGGGCGGGAGTACATCACCATTCTGTTGGTGTTCATGCCCATGTCCATGCTCCAGTGCCTGTTCCAGAGCTTTCTGGTCACCGCCGGACGGCCCGGACTGGGGCTGGGGCTCACCGTGGGGGCCGGCCTTGCCAACATGGTGCTGGATTACCTCTTCATTGTGCCGCTGCAGATGGGCATTGCCGGGGCGGCGCTGGCCACCGCCATCGGGTACTGTATCCCGGCGGTGGGCGGACTCTGGTTCTTCTTCCGCAACCGGGGCGGCCTCTGCTTTACCCGGCCCCTCTGGGATTTTTCAGTGCTGCTGCGCAGCTGTGCCAACGGCGCCTCCGAAATGGTCACCAATCTGGCCTCCAGCATCATCACGGTGGTGTTCAACCTCATTCTCATGGCCTGGATCGGCACCGAGGGGGTGGCGGCCATCACCGTCATCATGTACGCCCAGTTTTTGATGGTGACCTTTTTCATGGGCTTTTCCATCGGGGTGGCCCCGGTGTTCGGCTACCACTACGGCGCCGGAAACCACCGCTACCTGCTGCGCATCCGGGACCACTGCATCCGGTTCGTGCTGGGGGCTTCGGTGGTGGTGGCGGCGGTATCCTACCTCAGTTCGGGGCTCATTGCCGTTCTCTTTGCCCCGGAGGGCTCCCTCACCGCCCAGCTGGTGGACCGTGGGATGCGGCTCTTTTCCCTCTCCTTCCTCTTTGCAGGGTACAACATCTTTGCCTCGGCGCTGTTCACCGCCCTGTCGGATGGGCGCACCTCGGCACAGATCTCCTTTGCCCGCACCTTCTTCTTTATCCTGGTGGGCATCTGGCTGATGACCACCCTGCTGGGGCTGGACGGCCTGTGGCTGGCGATCCCCTTTGCCGAGCTGGTCACCGCCGGGCTCTCCTTCTATATGATCCGCACCCGGTTCCTGGCCGATGCCCGGAAGCTGGACGAGTAGATTTTTGCCGCAGGACGATGTAAAATCCTGCGGCTTTGTGTTATACTGAAACCAAAGAGCCGCCCGGGGATCCAACCGGCGGTGAAGGAGGCTGAACAATCATGGAAAAGATACTCTACAACCGGCTGCTGCGCCCGGTGCTGGCAGTGGTGATGGTGGTTTCACTGCTGCTGGGGACAGTGTCCTCCGCCTGGCCGGCCGCCCGGAAAAATGCCCGGATCGAGGCGCTGGCCGATGCCGGCATCGCCAACCTGCGCACCCTCTCCATTGCGGTGAGTGAGCTGGGTGAGGACCGGCTGGCAGCCCTGATCAAAACCCCCATGCAGGGCAACGACTTCAAGAAGATGAGCGGGCTGCTCACCGAGGTGCGCGATGCCGCCGGGTATGACCGCATCTGGCTGACCACCCAGAAAAACGGCAAGACCATCGTCCTGTGTGACAGCAGCTACCGGGATACCGGCACCGCCGATCTGACCTATCTGGCGCCCGGCAGCCTGTGGAGCGGCCCGGTGGCGGAAAAGTTCGGCTCGGGTGTGAACGGAGTGCTGGACGGCAAGACCGAGGAGGCCTACACCAAGGCCCCGGTGGAAGCCGGCACCGAAACCCCGCTGCTGGGCATTGCCGCCGTGGTGCGGGACCGCAGTGGTGCTCCGGCGGCAGCCCTGGTGGCCCAGTTCCCGGCAGCGGACATCGACTTCACCCAGCTGGGCTTTGTGGATCTCAGCCTGGTGAGCTGGATGGGCTTCCTGCTCTTTGCCCTTTCGCTGGCAATGCTGGTGTTCATCTCCCGCCTGCGCAAGAAGTTCCCGCGCCCCACACCGCCCGACCCCACCGTTCCGACTCCGGGGGACTTCACTGCCGGCAGCTTTGAGCCCACCCCTGAACTGCCCGAACCACCGGAGCCTGCGGGCGGCAATTTTGACCCGATGACCGGGGAGCCCCTCGACCAGGATCCTCCGGCACCGCCGGAGGCCTGAGTCCCTCGGATATAGCACAAAGATCACCCGTCTTCCCCTGCGGAGGCGGGTGTTTTTTTGTGCCCCGAAGCCGGAGGGGATCCCCATCGGCCGGCAGTAAAAAAACAGAGCACACCCCGGTGGGTGCGCCCTGTTCGGAACGGTTGGATCAGAGGATGGGTCAGGACTTGGCGACCCGGATCTGATCGTAGTATTTTTCGGTGTAGCGGCGGAACTGCTCGTTGTAGTGGCCTACATCGCCGGAATGCAGCTGCATGATGTAGGTGTGGTGATCCAGTTCCTCACTGCCGCGGACATAGCTGATCATATAGATGCCGATGTTGGAGCAGTGGTCCGAGATACGCTCCAGGCAGGAGAGGGATTCCACAAACGGGAAGGCGGCATCCACGGTACACTGGCCGTTGCGCAGGCGGTTGATATGGCGATCCTTGAGGGTCTCCTGCATCTGGTCCACCACCTCTTCCAGAGGCTCGATGGTCTCGGCCAGGGCCAGGTCCTGCTTTTCAAAGCAGCCCACCGCCATATCGATGGCCTCCTTGACGGCCTCGCCGATGGCAATCAGCTCAAACTTGGCCTGGGGGGAGAATTCGGCGCCGGTGGATTCCATATTCTCGGCAAACTCCACCAGATTGATGGAGTAGTCACCGATGCGCTCAAATTCGCTGAGGATATGCAGCAGGGCCGAAATGGTGGCGCTGGATTCCTCGCTCAGATTGTCCTGGGGGATCTTGAGGATATAGTTGCCCAGACGGTCCTCCAGGCGGTCGATGGTATCCTCCCGCTCCCGGATCTTTTCCACTTCCTTGTGGTTGTACTGCTCCAGCTGGCGCACACTGGCGGAAAAGTTCTTCCGGGCCAGCTTGCCCATCTGCAGCACGGCATTGCGGCAGTGCTGAATGGCCAGACCAGGGGAGGTGAGCAGGCGGTCGTCCAGGGCGATGGCCGGGTCGTCCACCTCGTCTGTATTCTGCTGTTCGGGGATCAGGCATACGACCATCTTTTCCAGCAGGCCTACAAAGGGCAGGAACATGAGGGTGACGCTGACATTGAAGAGGGTGTGGAAGTTGGCGATGCCGCCCTTATCGATGGGCAGATCCCAGAAGGAGAAGGGGGACAGCGACTGAATGGTGTAGGTGATGATCAGAAAGACGATGGTGCCGATGATGTTGAAGGAAAGGTGAACGGCAGCAGTGCGCTTGGCGTTCTTGGAGGCGCCGATGGAGGCCAGGATGGGGGTGATGCAGGTGCCGATGTTCTGGCCGAGAATGATCGGCACAGCCGACGACCAGGTGATAATACCGGTGGAGCTGAGAGCCTGCAGGATACCGATGGAGGCCGAGGAGGACTGGATAATGGCAGTGACACCAGCGCCCACCAGCACACCGATCACCGGGTTGGAGAAGGAGGCGAACAGGTTGGCAAACTGAGGCGACTCGCTCAGCGGACGCACGGCAGCTTCCATGTTGAACATACCGGTGAACAGAATGCAGAAGCCCAGCAGGATCTCGCCCATGGTCTTGTACTTCTGCTTTTTACCGCCCATCACCAGCAGGATGCCGATGATGCCCACCAGCGGGGCCAGGGTGGAGGGCTTGAGGAGCATGAGGAAGAAGTTATCCGAACTCAGGTCCGAAAGCCGCAGGATGTGCGAGGTGATGGTGGTACCGATGTTGGCGCCCATGATGACGCCGATGGCTTGCCGGAGCTTGAGGATCCGGGCGTTGACCAGGCCCACCACGATGACGGTGGTGGCCGAGGAGGACTGGATGGCGCCGGTGACCAGGGCACCCAGCAGCACTCCCTTAAAGACATTGTTGGTCAGTTTTTCCAGAGTCTGTTCCAGGCGGCCGCTCGAGAGTTTTTCCAGGCCGCTGCCCAGCATGGACATACCGTACAGAAACAGGGCAAGTCCACCCAGCAGGGAAACGATCATGAAGAAATCCATGGTGACTGTTCCTTCCTTTTTACATGGTTTGATATAATTTTCAATTATCAGTATACCATGTTCCGGCGCACTGGTGTGTAAAACTCAGGTAAAGAGGCTGTAATATCCCTGTCACATACCACAGAGCGGATTCAGCACATTTCGGAGGAATGAATGGCGAAAACCAGCGCACAATAGCAGAGAGGGACTGCACGAAATCCCCGATCTATGGTATACTATTGAGGTGAAAACCATCGAAAAACCGCGCAGCTACGGGAGAAATTCCCAATTCTGGAAGAGGCTTCCGGGGCGGCGCCGACATAAAAATGGGAGGAAGAAGCGAATGAAAAACCGTTGGATCTGTATCCTGCTGGCGCTGACCCTGACGGTGGGGCTGAGCGCTTGCACCACCGACCGGGGCGAGGAGCGCCCCTCGTCCCAGAGCGAACCGCAGTCGAGTATGGCGGCCCCGTCCGAGCCGGAGCCCGAACCGGAACCGGAACCGGAGCCGGAGTGGGAACCCGGCGACCCCTACCCCTATGCCAAGCCGGCTCTGGGCACCAACTTCCCGGTGGTGGCCCAGCTCTCCGGCCAGGCGGTGACCTGGGGCCCGGCCACCAACATGGACGAAAAGAATCGGCCCCTGGCCTGCCTGCAGCTGCAGGAGCAGTACGGGGAGTACAATGTCAACTTCATCGGCCCGGACGAAAAGCGCATTTACCTCACTTTTGACGAGGGCTACGAAAACGGCAACACAGCCGATATCCTGGATATCCTCAAGGAAAAGCAGGTGCAGGCGGTGTTCTTTGTCACCGGGCACTACTGCAAAACCAATCCCGAGCTGGTGCAGCGCATGATCGACGAGGGGCATATCGTGGGCAACCACAGCATGAACCACCCCAACTTCACCACCATCACCCCCGAGGAGATGTATGCCGAGATCAAGGACCTGCACGACTATGTGGAGGAACAGTTCGGCTACTCGATGTTCCTGTTCCGGTACCCCGAAGGGGTGTTCAGCGAGCAGAGCCTGGCAGTTCTTCAGGACGCCGGCTACCAGACCTCCTTCTGGAGCTATGCCTACAACGACTGGGACCAGAACAACCAGCCCGATCCGGACACTGCCTACCGGAAGGTGACCGGTGCTCTGCATCCGGGTGCCATCTATCTGCTGCACGCTGTCTCCGAAACCAACAGCGAAATCCTTGGCAGCTTCATCGACGAAGCCCGAGCCCAGGGGTATACGGTGTCGGTCTACAATATCCCGCCGGTGGAAAATCCCCGGGCAGGAGCTTCTGCCAGCTCCCAGGCCGAGTGATCGCTCCTCCGCAGTAAAAAGAACGGGTATCCCCCAGGGGATACCCGTTCTTTTTATGCCGTTGTATGGGGGAAAATTCAGTTCTTGAAGTCTACCACAGCGTTGCCGTTTTCATCGTAGCGAACAGCGTCCTTGTCCAGGATCAGCTCGTTGATGGCATCCAGGTAGGCGCGGATGGACGGGTACTGCGGCTGGTAGTCGGCAATGATCTTGCGGGCAGCAGCAGCATCGTCCCGGAGCAGGGCATCAGCAACAAAGAGCTGGGCCTTGACAGCGTTGACGCACATCCGGTTGGGGTCCTTGATGAAGTAGTCGATGCCGTGGCCGGTGCCCACAGCGCCGGCAGCAAAGAACTGCACACCGGGCATTACGCAGGTGATGTCGCCGAAGTCGGAAGAACCAGTGCTCCAGCTCTGGTAGTCGAACTTCACGCGGTCCTCACCCACGAGGTCGCAGCAGCACTCCTCCACCAGCTTCATGAAGGCAGGGTCGTGGTATTCGGGGGAGTAGCCGGGACGGTCGCTGAGTTCCACACCGGCACCCAGGGCCAGGGCAGCGCCAGTCAGGGCGCGGTTGACCTTGATGTTCTCCCGCTTGATGGCCTCCAGGCTCTTGCCGCGGACATAGCTTTCGATCTTCATCTCATCGGGAATGATGTTTACGGCGCAGTTGACGCCCATCATAATGGGGTGGAAGCGGATGGAATCCTTCTCCTGGAAGGTCTCGCGCAGGTCGTTGCAGGCCTGCAGACCCAGCATGGCAGCGTACTGTGCATTTACGCCCAGGTGGGGAGCGCCGCCAGCGTGGGAGGACTTGCCCTTGTAGCGGATGGTCTTGGCCATGCAGCCGTTCATGCCCAGCAGACCGGAGAAGTCGTAGGCTTCCTCCGGGCCGGCAGCGCTGCCGTGTACCATCATGGCAATGTCCACGCCGTCCAGCAGGCCGCGGACCATGAATTCCACCTTGCCGCCCATGTACTGGATCACGCCCTTCTTGCGCAGATCTTCACGGAAGGCCAGCTGGATCATCTCCTCGGCCGGTACCACAACCAGACGGATGGAACCGCACAGGCCATCCAGAGCGCCCGGCTCCTTCAGTGCGGCAGCGATACCCAGCAGAGCAGCGGACTGGCCGTTGTGGCCGCAGCAGTGGGTCATACCGTTGACCGACTCGGGGTGGTTGGCAATGTCCAGGGCATCCAGCTCGCCGAAGATGGCCAGCTTGGGGCCGGGACGGCCGGTGTCCACCTCGGTGTAGAAGCCGGGGATATTGCCGGCCAGGGTGAGGGTGTAGCCCAGGGCCTCATACTTTTCCACCAGGTAGTTGTGGGCTTCCCACTCGGTGAAGCCGGTCTGGGGGTGTGCCCAGAGCCAGCGCTCGGCATCCAGGATCATCTGGCGGTGCTTTTCTACATTCTGAACCAACTGCTGTTGTCTCTCAGTCATGGTTAT
>CAKWRB010000002.1:31349-37617 GCA_934845495.1 uncultured bacterium | reverse complement strand
CCGCCGTCCAGGTCGATCTGGAGGCAAAGACCGCCACTGTCACCCTGGCGCACCCGGTGGAGGATTCGCTGCTGGAACACGCTGTGACCGAAGTGGGCTATGAGCCCGTCGGCTTCCTGTCCGGTGATGCCCCCGAACCCCTCGCCCGCGTGATGCTGGTGGAGGGCATGAGCTGCGGCCATTGCTCCGCCCGGGTGGAAAAGGCGCTGGCTGCCGTGGAGGGCGTCACCGCCGTCCAGGTCGATCTGGAGGCAAAGACCGCCACTGTCACCCTGGCGCACCCAGTGGAGGATTCGCTGCTGGAACACGCTGTGACCGAAGCGGGCTATACACCTGTTTCGATTTCTGATACAATAGACCCAAACAACAAAGGAGAAACTGCTATGAACAAGAAGATCGTCATTGATGGTATGATGTGTATGCACTGTGCCGGTGCTGTGGAAAAGGCTCTGAACGCTCTGGACGGGGTAACTGCCAAGGTGGATCTGGAACAGAAGTGCGCCCATGTGGAGCTGGCTGCTCCGGTGGCTGATGAAGTACTGGCCAAGGCTGTAACCGATGCCGGTTACACCGTTGTATCCATTGGCTGAGGAGGTCTTTGTCCATGAAAGCCGATCGCGATAAGGTAGTCCCCCTTCTCAAAACCGCCCGGGGACAGCTGGACGGGATCCTCAAAATGATCGATGAGGATCGGTACTGCATCGACATCTCCAATCAGGTGCTGGCTGTGATCTCGATCCTTGGCAAGGCCAACAAGGAGATCGTCCGGGCCCACCTGGCCGGCTGTGTCAAGGATTCCCTCTCAGGCGGCAGCCCCGAGGAAGTGGAGACAAAGCTGGATGAGGTCATGTCCATTCTGGATAAGATATCCCGCTGACCGAATTGCCAAATACAAGAAAAAGCCGAGCGGCTCACTGGAATTGTTCCAATGAGCCGCTCGGCTTTTTATGATTTAAGGGGGAACGGTATCTTCTTTTGGGGAATGGCAGATCATTCAGCCTGCTTGCCGGCCTCGGCAACTACCTTTTCCTCCAGCTGCTTGGGAAGCAGTTCGTACCGGGCAAAGTCCAGTTCAAAGCTGCCACGACCCTGGGTGATGGAACGAAGCACAGTGGTAAAATCGCCCATTTCGCTCATGGGTACATCGCTTTCGATGGTGGTCAGGCCCTTGCCGGCGGGCTCCATACCCAGCACACGGCCACGGCGCTTGTTGAGATCGCCCATGATGTCGCCGGTGTAGCTGTCCGGTACGGTGACCTTGAGGTTGCCGATGGGCTCCAGGATCGCCGGGGAGGCCTGGGGCAGAGCGGTCTTGTAGGCGATGGAAGCAGCGGTCTTAAAGGCCATTTCGGACGAATCCACCGGATGGTAGGAACCATCCACCAGGGTGGCCTTGAGGCCTACGACCGGATAACCGGCCAGCACGCCCTTCTGAACACACTCCTGCAGGCCCTTTTCCACAGCCGGGAAGTAGTTCTTGGGCACAGCGCCGCCGAACACATTCTCTTCAAAGACCAGAGTCTCGCTGTCGCAGGGCTCGAACTCGATCCACACATCGCCGAACTGGCCATGGCCGCCCGACTGCTTCTTGTGACGGCCCTGGACCTTGACCTTCTTCTGGATGGTTTCACGGTAGGGAACCTTGGCCTTTTCCAGGTTGATCTCCACGCCGAACTTGTTGGCCAGCTTGGATACGATCACATCCAGGTGCTGGTCGCCCAGACCGGTGAGTACCTGCTGCCGGGTCTCCTTATTCTGTACAAAGCGGATGGTGGGATCCTCTTCGATCAGGCGCTGCATGCTCTGGGCCACCTTGCCCTCGTCTGCCTTGTTCTTGGCAACCACAGCCATGGATAGGGTGGGCTTGGGGAATACCAGCTCGGCAAACTTCACCTTGTTGGCAGGGTCGCAGAGGGTATCGCCGGTCACTGCTTCAGGGAGCTTGGTGATAGCGCCGATGTCGCCGGCGGAGATCACCGTGGTCTCTTCCTGCTTCTTGCCGCGGGTGTGCAGCAGCTTACCCAGCCGCTCCACACTGCCGGTGCGCATATTGTACAGCTCAGTATCCGAGGTGATCTTGCCGGATACGACCTTGACATAGGAGAGCTTGCCCACAAACGGGTCTGCTACGGTCTTGAACACCAGCACAGCCAGAGGGGCCTCGTCGGTACAGGGCACATCCACCGGCTCGCCGGCTTCGTTTTCCGCCACCAGACCGGCGCTCTCATAGGCGGACGGCAGGTGGTCCACCATGGCGTCCAGCAGCATATCGATGCCGTCCAGGGTCACAGCCGAGCCGCAGAACACCGGTGCAATGGAACCGCTCTTTACACCCTGGTGGATGCCGTGCAGGATCTCGTCCCGGGTGAACTGCTCGCCCGAGAAGTACTTTTCAAAGAGAGCCTCGTCGGTTTCGGCAATCGCCTCGGACATGGCCGCAGCCAGACCTTCCAGACGGTGGCCGGTATCGGGCATCTCTGCCTCGGCAATGACTCCGCCCTCATAGCGGTAGGCCTTGTTGTCGATGAGGTTGATGTAGCAGTCCACCTTGCCGTCCTTCATGAACGGAACCACCAGCGGGCAGACGCTCGGGCCGAACTGAGCCTTGAGCTGCTCCAGCACCTTGTAGAAGTCGGCATTTTCCATATCCATCTGGGTGACAAAGAACATCTTGGCACGGCCCAGTCGATCGGCCAGGTCATAGGCCTTTTCGGTGCCCACTTCCACGCCGTCCCGGGCGGAAACGGTAATCAGCACGCTCTCAGCGGCGATCATGCCTTCGTACATACCGCCTTCAAAGTCGAACAGTCCGGGGGTGTCGATCAGATTGATCTTGGTGCTTCCCCATGCAAACGGTGCCACGGTGGAAGATACCGAACCCTTGCGCTTGATCTCCTCGGGGTCAAAGTCGCAGACGGTGTTGCCGTCCGCTACCTTGCCGAGCCGGTCGGAGTAACCGGTCTTGAAGAGCAGAGCCTCAGCCAGAGTGGTCTTGCCGCTGGAGCTGTGCCCTGCCAGCGCAACATTCCTTATTTTACCTGCCAGATATTGTTTCATGGCGTCATCGCCCCTTTCCATTTTTTATTAAAAGAGCCCGCCTGCAGTCCATCGGGGACTGTTTCGGCCTGGTATTCGTCAAATTAAATAAGTTACGAACTTCTCTTTCAATAATTATAGTTTTATTATACAATCACCATCGGGCAAGTACAAGGGCTGAAGCGCAAAAAAATACACCACCCATATACAATTTACGGGTGGTGTATTGTGCATTCTGCTTGGTTTATCAGTACCGCCGCAGGTTGGGCAGCAGCATGGTGATCAGTCCCCAGAACAGCTGGTAGGCAATGAGCAGGGTAAAGCTCAGGGTGCCGAAGCCGCTGCCGTTGGAGTTGGTGAAGGCCAGCAGGCAGACGGCGAAGAAGCCAAGGGTCATTCCCACGCCCTGCAGGATCACACCCAGCAGGATGGAGGTTTTGGCTGTGATGATGCCGCTGAGGGTGCGCACCTTGGAGGCCAGCGAGCCGTTGTAGACGATCTCTGCCCGGGCGCGGTCCTTGTGGTCCATCAGGCGGTCACACTGGCCGTGGAGCTTGTAGGGCACGATCTCGACCATATCCTCCGGGAAGTCGAACAGTTCCGAAATCTTCTGGGGGGTGATGTTCGAGTCGGTGGTGTAGACCGAAATACCAATGTCCCGGTCCACCAGCACACCCAGCTCGTCCACGATGTCCGGATCGGCAGCGTAGCTCAGTACAAAGATGGCGGTGAGCTCGCCCGAATTGGCCAGGTAGAGCACCTCCCGGCCGTCCTTGACAAACTTCTTCTCGTAGTCCTTGGACGGGATCTCGATGTTGTGGTTCATCATCAGCTCCCGGTTGCCGATCAGCACCCGCTTGCCGTCCACCCAGGCGGAGATGCCCATCGAGTCCTCATAGACGATGCTGTCCGCCTTCTTGAGGATCTTCTCGTTGCCGCCGATCATCTGGGTGAAGATATAGCTGAGCACACAGTCGCTCTTGCAGACGATGCTGGCAGCATCCACCATGGCCTCGTCGATGCGCTTCTGGTCGAAGGTCTTGATGCCGTGGAGGGTGATGGACTCGGGGCCGAACAGCTCGCTGTCCCGGATGACAAAGCAGTTGATGTCGTCAAACCGGTCCAGGGCGGTGTAGCCCGCTACCATCGACCCATCCTGGGTGAGCGCCTTGTTCATACGGCGCAGAGGAAGGTTCCCCACGATGGTGCTGGTGAGCGGCGCACTGAGCAGGGTCGCCGCCGAAAAGACGGTGAGCGCCAGGAAGGGGTCCCCGTAGATGACCATCACCACAATGGCACAGATCAGATCGGCCACCAGGAAGATGGGGGTGGTGATGCGGGAAACATTCTCACCGAAGTCCTCGGTGAAGGAGAGGTGCATGAAGTTGGTGAGGAAATCCGCCGGCTGGCTGTACCCCACCACCGGCTGCTCCAGATCCAGGTTCTGGGTGAGTTCCCGGGCCAGGTTGCGGTCATTGATAATGTTGAAGGCATGGCGCTGATAGCCGCCCTCGGCCAGGAGCTGGAAGTTCTGGTCCACCCGGTTGATCATAAAGAGCTTGCCGATGAGGTTGAAGATGAGAACCAGGATCACCACGGCAAAGTAGTATCCCACATTGTTGCTGGTAACGGCCTCGGGGTATACGATCAGCACGATCCCCTGGACCACAGCGGCCACTGCCGCCACAGCCACCGGGCCGTCCCCACTGGGACGGAGGGTGAAGAGTGCCTTGAGTCCGCCCAGAATGGTGGACAAGTTGAGCAGCACTGCCAGCACCAGCACCCCGAGGTTGACGCCCATGAAGGCGCGCATATTCTTTTCGGGAAGCATGAAGGTGAGCAGCGGCAGGTTGATGTTCTTGAGCGACATGGTGAGATAGCACATCAGGACAAACAGCACCACCGAAATCCCCAGCCGGATCATCAGCCCCTTTTTGGTCTTGCGGATGCGGGCATAGACCTTGTTGGCGTCCTTGGGGGTGTTGAAGTCGTCCACCTCATCGGTGAGGTCGTCCAGCTCCTCCTCCACCACCGGCTCACCCTTTTCCTCCTTCTGACGGCGGCGGCGATCCCGGCGCTCGGTCTCGGCGCGGGAGTTGCCCTGGTCGTCCATGGAGTAGAGGTCGATGTTCATCTGGGTGGCGGTGTAGGCATCCGGTGCCGGGGGTTCCTCCTCCCCGGATACCTCCTGCTGGATGGCGGCAATGTCCTGCTGACGCTCTGCCTTGGCAGCATCAAAGCTGCGGCTGAAGGACTGGGTGCGTCCCCGGCCGAAATTTTTGAGGATCTCCTCCCGGCTGGTGATGATAGTCTCCCCCGAAACACCCTTGGGAGCCTCCGAACCGGCGGACCCCGGCGCTGCGGCCTCCTCCAGATCGGCAAACCGGCCGCGGCGGGGCGCAGTCTCACTGATGCGCTCCCGCAGGATGCTCAGGTCGTTCTCCTGCTCCCGGCGGCGCTCCGGTTCAGCCCGGCGGGGCTGCTCCTCATATTCCTCCCGGCGGCGGCGAGGAGCCTCCTCATACCGATCAGCCCGGGAAGCAGAGATCTCGTCCTGTGCATTGCCCCGAAACCGGAACCCGCTGCGGAGCTCCTCGTCCCGACGGCTTTCCCGGCGCTCGGACGGGTAGTCGTCGTACTCATGGCGGCTCTCGGTCCGGCGGCGGGAACGGTCCTCGTATTCGTCATAGTCATCGTACTCCCGGATCCGGCTCGGACGGGCGTAGCGCTCCTCGTACCGGTCGTCCTCGTACCGGTCGTCCTCGTACCGGTCGTCCTCGTACCGGTCCTCCCGGCGGCGTAACGGTCGGCGGGGCTCCTCATAGTCCTCGTCATACCGGCTGTCGTACCGGCGGGTTTCCCGGCGCTCGGACGGGTAGTCGTCATACTCCCGACGACTCTCGATCCGACGGCGGGGGCGGTCATCGTATTCGTCGTAGTCATCGTACTCCCGGATCCGGCTCGGACGGGTGTAGCGCTCCTCGTAGCGGTCGTCCTCATACCGGCTCTCCCGGCGGCGGGGCGATTCCCCATAGTCCTCCGTCGAGCGGCTCCGGGTGGTGCGGGTCTCATAGTGAGCCTCGTCCGGCTCCTGGTCATAACGGCTGTAAACCGGCGCATCGTCTTCGTCCTGCGCCTGCCGTGCGGAGATCATGCTGCCCGACCCACTCTTTTTGCGCTTGATCTCCTCGAGAATATCATCGACATTGTATCGGTCTGCCATTGTCTATCC
>CAKWRB010000002.1:18530-31339 GCA_934845495.1 uncultured bacterium | reverse complement strand
TGCCGCAGCAAATTTTCCTTATCTGGCCTTGATGCCTGCCCGCTGCCGGGCAATCTCGTACATCACGATCCCCGCTGCCACCGAAGCGTTCAACGAGTTGATCTCCCCGTACATGGGAAGCGAGGCGATAAAGTCGCACTTGTCGGTGAGCAGGCGGCTCATGCCCTTGCCCTCCGAACCGACGATCAGCGCCACCGGGCCGGTGTAATCGATCTCACACCAGCACTGGCCCTCCATATCGGTGCCATAGACCCAGACACCTTCCTTTTTGAGCTGATCCACCGTGGCAGCCAGGTTGGATACCCGTACCACTGGCAGATGCTCCACCGCGCCGGCCGAAGTCTTGGCCACGGTGACGGTGAGGCCCACACTGCCCCGCTTGGGAATGATCACGCCATGGGCACCGGCGATCTCGGCGGTACGGATGATGGCACCCAGGTTGTGGGGATCGGTAATCTCGTCTGCAATGATGACAAAGAGCGGCTGATCCCCGGCCTTTGCGTAAATATCCTCCATGGTGGAGTAGTTGGCAGCGCCGGTGACGGCGATCACGCCCTGGTGGTTCTGGTGGCCGCACATGCTGTCCAGCTTGGCGCCGCTGGTCTCCTTGACCGGGATCCCCTGTTCCTTGGCCATGGCCAGGATCCGGACGATGCTGCCCTGGGCCTCGCCGCCGGTGACCAGGATGCTCTCCACCGCGCGGCCGCTCTTGAGCAGCTCGATCACACCGTTGCGGCCAATGACGATATCCTCCCGCTGCATTCCCCGGGCAGATTCTTCCTCCTGGGGGCGGGGCTGGGGCCGCGCAGGGCGGCGATACGCTTCCGGACGGGCCTTCTCCCGGCCAGCCGGGCGGTTGTTTCTGTTATTTTTCATAATTCTACGCTCCACAAAACCGCCGTCTTCCCCCGGATCCACTCACCGGCAGGACGGCGCACTTTTCGATATACATCTTTATCTTAACACATTTTACAACGGATGGCACTATAAATCTTTATCTTTTCAAAGAGTCTGCCTCCTGCACCGCAAAAAGCCACCTGCAGATCCAGGATCCACAGGTGGCTTTGCACAAAGTATTTGGGGTTTTATCCGGTCAGAGCAGCACCATTGCCGCCAGCAGGAGCAGCCCGGCCACAGCCGCAGCCGGAACCAGCAGCCGCCGAAGCCGGAAGCGCTCCTTGAGCAGCGTGGCAGAGGGTGCCGCCGCCCGGGCCCGGCCCATTTCCTCACTGGCAGTGCGCAAATACCGCTCCGCCTGTTCATCGATCTCCTTGGCGGCCCAGTCCCCCTGGCGCACAAACAGGATCGCGCGCTCAAAATAGCGGCTGTCCGGGTCCCGCACCTCGATGATTTTCCGATTGACTCCCTTGAGCATCTTGTCCCCCTCTTTTCCCTGATCTGCGGTTTTTGGCTCAGTACGCTGATAGTATCGGCGGCAGCCCGGCTGTTTATGCGCTCTATGAGCATTTTTCACAATCGATTTTGCATGGCCTCAATTCTGTAAAGTAGATTCCTTTACAGGTTTTCCGAAATATATTACGGAACGTATAAGAGAAGATTTCCACAGTTTCAACCGGGCCTTCCACAACCGATGTTGATAACTCTGTTGAAAGTGTGGAAAACTCCCATTAAATCGTGAACGAACTGAAAACAAAACATCTGTTCCCTGTTAAAAACCCGGTAAAAGCCAGTTTTGGGGATTTTTTCTGTCTGTGATCCAGCTACATTCCGTATTGAACCAGGGGAATACAGCTGTCTGGCATTTTGCCGAATCGCCGCTGAAACAGCGCCTCGGCCCGGCTTTTCTTTGCGGGGATTTAATGCTATAATAGCCCCATCAGGCTGCGCCATGGTGCAGCCATACCCGGACCACAGGAGGTTTCACCCATGACAGAATTCACCGCCCGGCTCACCGGAGCCGCCCCCCTTGATCTGCAGCAGACCTTTGAATGCGGACAGTGCTTCCGCTGGCTGCCGGTGGAGGGCGGAGGTTACACTGGTGTTGTGGGGGATCGAGTCCTCACCCTGCGGACTGAGGGCGATACCCTGCTGGTTGCCGGGCTGGATCAGTCCGAGACCGAACGGCTGCTGATCCCCTATCTGGCGCTGGACGAGGACTACGCCGCCATGCAGGTGCTGTTCTGCCAAAACAGCCAGCTGGCCGAGGCAGTGCGCTATGCACCGGGGATCCGGGTGCTGCGCCAGGACCGGTGGGAGGCGCTCTGCTCCTTCATCATCAGCCAGAACAACAACATCAAGCGCATCCGGGGCATTGTGGAGAACCTGTGTACCACCTGGGGCGAGCCGCTGCCCGGCGGGCGCAGCACCTTCCCCCGCCCAGAGGTGCTGGCCGGCCTTACGCTGGAGGAGCTTCAGCCCCTGCGCAGCGGATTCCGGGCCAAGTATATCCTGGATGCCGCCCGGAAGGTCGCCTCCGGCGAGGTGGATCTGGACCGGGTAGCCCGGCTGCCCACCGAAGAAGCTGCCGCAGAACTCTGCCGCATCCACGGGGTGGGTATCAAGGTGGCACACTGTGCCCTTCTCTACGGCTTCCACCGCATCGAATGTCTGCCGGTGGATGTGTGGATGAAACGGGTGATGTCTGTTATGTATCCCCAGGGGCTGCCGGAGGAGCTGCTGCCCTATGCCGGAATCGCCCAGCAGTACCTGTTCCACTTCTCCCGCAGCCACCCCGAACGGTTTGAGGTCTGACCTCTCCTATCCTCTTTATATAGAAAGGAATTGCCATGTCTCTCTCTTCCCAGCCGGAATGCCGGTCCCCTCTCGCCCAGCTGCCCACCGATCCCGAACTGGAACGGCTCAGCGAGGTATTCAAGATCTTTTCGGACAACAGCCGTCTGCGCATCATCGCCGCTCTGCTGGAGCAGGAGCTGTGCGTCTATGACCTCACCCAAGCCCTGGGCATGACCCAGTCGGCGGTTTCCCACCAGCTGCGCCTGCTGCGCAATGCAAATCTGGTCAAGACCCGGCGGGAGGGCAAGAGCATCTATTACAGCCTGGATGATGACCATGTGGTCACCATCATGAGCCAGGGCCTGGCACACATCCGCCACACCGGCCATTGACAGGATCCCTTCATTTTCTATCATATTTTGCAGCCTTGCTATACTTTCTGTATTGCAGGGCTTTTTTCTACCATAAGTAAAATACTTCTTGAAGTTCTGCGACGTTTTTCGGAAATTCGACACCTCCCTCCCGGTATAATAAAGCCACCGGGGACATAGTAGTTTGCCCCGAGGCCTCTGAAACCGGAAAGGATGATTCATTATGACCACCAAATCTTTGGCCGCGGAAGAATACCTGTGCCAGAAGGAACTGGAGATCCTTCAGCTGCGCGCAATCGTATCCGGACTATACCAGGCTGGTAAAAGCCGGCAGAACGATGTCTTCTACCGCTACGAAACTCTGCTCAATCAAAAATGCACTGACTATCAGCAGCTTACAGCTGCCCTGCGCCGAATGCGGAACAGATAAGCCGTTTTCTGCCTATTTCTCCACAACTTTCTCTGGTAATCCAGCGCCGTTTTGTGTATAATGGGGCTAAGAATCGTAAGCCCGGGAAACTGTGCTTTGTTTCCCTGACAAACTACGCTGAGGTGTCATATGAAGATGAAACAAATCGTATCCACCCTGATTGCCGGATTGCTCTCCGCCGTTCTGCTGGCTGGCTGTACCGTTTTTGTAAATGGTGAAGCCGTCAACTCCATGGATCTGGTGGATGAAGAGGGGGTCGTCCTCAATTCGGTCAGTGACTGGATCCCCGGCGAAAGCCGCACCTTCCACCTGGATGCCCTGCCGGAGGACTGCAAGGTGAATGTTGTCTCCTCCGACCGGGCGCTGATGACAGCCGACTATGCCGACAAGACAATCACCCTCACCGCCGTAGAGAGTGGACATGCCATCATCACCATCGAGCTTTCCATGGAGGGATCCAGCCTGTCCAAAAGCTATGAGGTCCAGATCACAGCCCGGCATATGCAGGCCGGCATGACCCTCATCGACTCCCGGCCGATCCTGCCGGAAACCGCCCTGGAACAGGCCTTCCGCCCGGAGCGGGAGAATCTGGGGAATGCCACCTTTGCCGCCGGCCATCTGGAATTGCAGGCCAGAAACCAGGCTACCATCCTGTTCACCGGCCTTGATGTCACCGACGGCGACCCCCGCCCGCTGGAAACCCCGGTGACGGTGCGCTCCGCCGATGAGGAGATCACCTTTGACGGAACCTATTATCTCTCCGGGGACCGGGTGATCCTTCAGTGCCCCAATGCCGGACAGTACACTCTGGACCTGATCCTGAGCTGCGAGGGATATGCCGACCTGCCGGTGCAGATCCGGATCAGCGTTTCGGAACCCGCCCAGAACATCGCGCTCTCTGCCAAGGGGTTTGATGCCTATTCCCCCACTGTGGAGGTGGGCAGCAGCATCATTCTGGATGCCCAGACCGTCTCGGAACATACCGTCCTGACCGTCACTGCGGACAACAGCATCATCACCGCCGCCGTGGGGGAAAAGAACCGCATCACCATCACCGCTGTGGAGGAGGGCACCGGCAGTGTGACCATCCACGCCTCCACCCCCGGATACCAGGATGCCGAGCTGACCCTGCAGGTCCACTCGGTGCCGGAGCTGATCCCCATGACCATTTTGGGCGACCGTCTGGAGCGCAACAATGTGGTCCGTCTGGCCGAGGGCGAGCTGGTGGAACTGACCGTTCTCAACCCTTCGGAAGGAGATCTCACCGTCGAGATCGATGATCCTGCCATCGTATCGGCTGTGCAGAAGTCGAACAAGCTGGAACTGGAGGGACTGACCGCCGGTGAAAGCACCATCATCCTGACCTGCCAGCGCAATGGTTACAGCGCCAACACCAAAACCCTGACCATAATTGTCATCGGAGCGAACGGCGAAAACTGAACCCTGCATCTAAGACGGAGCCATTGGGCTCCGTCTTTTTGATTGTTCTGCAATCATTCAAAAAAGTAATTGCTTCCCATCCTGTGCTATGCTATAATCTGTACACCAAACAATCGGTTATTGGGAGGAATTTTATGCCGTTTCACTCTCTTGGTGCCTGGGGCCTGGTGCTGGGCGCCGTTGGAGTGCTGACCCTTGTCGGCGTGGTCATCTCCGGACTGGCTGCCCCCAACCCCCTTTTTTCCATCTTCACTCTGGCTGGACTGCTGCTCTGCGGCCTCGGAATCCTGCTGATGGCTGTTCAGTGGCTCCGGGAACTGATTCGGGCCCTGCGCAGTCACAATTATCGACAGGTTCTGCTGCTCCTGCTGGGAGCCGCTCTGATCTTGCTGCCGACACTGCTCCGGCACTGATTCCCACCCCTATCAAAAAAAGCCCTCCTCCCATAGCGGGAGAAGGGCTTTTGTTGTTTCTACTGAATCTGGGAAAGCACCTCGCCGATCTTGCCCCGGATCAGAAGATCCGCCTTCTGGTCCATGGGGGTGGGCGACAGGTTCACCAGCGCCAGGCAGTCTCCTTCAAAGTACCGGATCAGCCCGGCAGCCGGGTACACCGCCAATGATGTCCCGGCGATGAGCAGGGTATCCGCCTGGGAGATGGCATCCACAGCTGCGGTGAGGGTGCGCTGGTCCAGCGCCTCCTCATAGAGCACCACCTCCGGCTTGATGATGCCGCCGCACTCGCACCGGGGCACCCCTTCGGTGTCGAGGATCGCCTCCAGGCCATACCGCCGTCCGCAGCGCATACAGCGGTTGCGGTGGATGCTCCCATGCAGTTCCAGCACCTGTTTGCTGCCTGCCATCTGGTGCAGGCCGTCAATGTTCTGGGTGACTACGGCGGTCACCCGGCCCTGTGCCTCCAGCTCGGCCAGCTTCCGGTGGGCGGCATTGGGCTCAGCCTTGGGGTAGACCATCTCCCGGCGGTAGAAGTCATAGAACTCCTCCGGATGCGCCATGAAGAAGCTGTGGCTCACCATCACCTCCGGCGGATGGGGATACTGCCGTCCGTAGACCCCTCCGGCGCTCCGGAAATCCGGGATGCCCGATTCGGTGCTGACTCCGGCGCCGCCGAAAAACACCGTTTTGCGCCCCGGCGCCAGTGCCTGGGCCAGTGCTTTTATCTCTCTATCCATTCTACTCCCTCCACTTCTGTTCTGCCAATGCCAGCAATGCCTCCGGGGTATTCTCCGCTTCACCGGCAATCACCGCCCGGAGCAGCCCGGCGAGGAGCCGTCCCAGCTGCGGCCCGGCCGGGATGCCCAGGGCGGTCAGCTCCCGGCCGGACACCGCCAGCTGCCGCAGGCTGCGGCAATAGGGGCCCTGTTCCAGCCGGGTGAGCCAGTCCAGTTCCTGCTGCCGGCTGGGATCCCGGGCCGCCGCCGTCTCCAGCGCCGCCCGGAGCGCCGGAAGCTCCCCCTCCGCTGCCCGCTGCCACAGTTCCCGGAAGGAACCGGCCGGCGACAGAGCCAGGCAGGCCGCTGCCGAACCCAGCAGCCGCCTCCGGTTCCCGGAAAGCCGCAGCGGGGCACACAGTTCCTCCGCTGCTTTCGTCCACTCCGCTTCCCCGGTGGAGGCAGACCCATGCCGGACTTCCCACAGGCCGCCTGCCAGGAGCAGCGCCCGGCTCTCGGGGGAAACAGCCCTGCCCAGCGCCAGTTTTTCTTCGCCGGAGAGCTGCCCGATCCCCGGGAAGACTCCCTCCCACAGCGAAAGCTGGGTCAACGTCCCGGAAAAGCAGCTGCCGGACAGGTATTTTTCCCACTCGGCGGTGATCCGCTCCCGGGATACCGCCGCTGCCTCCCCGGCAAGCGCCTGCCCGGCCCGAAAGGTCTCCTCCTCCACCCGGAACCCCAGTTCCGATGCAAAGCGGGCACACCGCAGGATGCGCAGGGCATCTTCCCGAAACCGACGGTGCGGATCCCCCACACAGCGCAGCAGCCGGTTTGTCAGATCCCTCTGGCCATCAAAGGGATCCTGGAGGTCACCCTGGCGGCTCAGTGCCATGGCATTCACCGTAAAATCCCGTCGGGCCAGATCCTCCCGGAGCGACGACACAAACCGCACCGATTCGGGGTGCCGGTGATCCTGATATACCCCGTCCGCCCGGAAGGTGGTCATCTCCAGCACACCGCCCTCGGTCACAACGCCGATGGTGCCGTGCTTGCGCCCGTCCTCCACCAGCCGGTGATCCCAGAACAGTTCCGCCGTGCGGTCGGGCGGACAGGACACCGCCAGGTCGTAGTCATGCACCGGCCGTCCCAGCAGCCGATCCCGGACGCAGCCGCCCACCAGCCAGGCCTCTTCGCCCTGCTGTTCCAGGCGCTGCATCGCCTCTGTCACCCAGATGGGCAGTGGTTCTCTCATATCGGTTGAACTCCTTCTGTTCCGGTGCGTTTGTACAGGGTTTTCCGCCCGGTTTTTCCGGCAGGGCACACCACCCCCAGCTTCATCAGGGCCGACAGACCGCCGCTCATGCCCCGGGCCGACAAGCGGGTGTGCTTTTGCAGTTCCTCCCGGGTAAAGGGGTCGGGCAGTCCCGGTGGAAGCAGCTTCCACAGCTCCCCTGGAAAGGCCAGATCCAGCTCCTCCCCAAAGGCAGTGGGGACCCGGTCCAGCCGGCGGCAGGGGGTACGCCCCACCCGACCGGTGGGGATCTCGGCGCGGTACTCCTCGGCATCCACCAGCAGCAGCCGCAGCCGGATCCCCGGCCGGGCCGCCAGCGGCAGAAGCCGGGGCAGCTGGTAATAGCTCTCCCACCAGCTGCCCTTTTTGGGGGAGCGTCGCCGGGAGAGCAGCTCCCCTTCGGCCGACAGGGTGCAGATGGTCTTTTCCCGGACAATGGGCAGGACGATGGTCACCGGGTACTCCTCAGGCAGGCGCAGCAGCTTTTTCACCAGCGGCGTCACGCTGCCGGTCTGCACTTCCCACAGCTGCCCCTCCCGGAAGATATCCGCTACCATCCCCGCTACCGCCACCTCCTGGCACCGGCGGTCCGGTTCCAGATAGTCCTTCACAGCCCGGTGCAGGGTGCGCTCATTCAGCGTGCTGAACCGGAACTCACAGTTCGTGCTCACGCAGCAGTTCCTCCATCAGGTCGCAGGAGCGGCGCATCAGGTCCTTGCAGCCGTCCGGCTGTTCCTTGACCCAGCCCTCCTTGAGCTCCCGGCAGAGCTCGCTGCCAAACTCCCGGCAGAACCGCCCGTGGTATTCCGCAGCCAGGGGACGCAGTTCGGGGCAGCTGTCCCCGATGGGGAGGCTCCCCTCCGCCCGGCGGCTCACCAGATACCGGCCCAGGGCGCTCTCCGCGCCGATCAGGGCACCGCAGACACTGCCACAGCCCATACCGCCGCCAAAGGCAGCCATATAACAGGCATCTTCCAGGCCGTTTCCGATTCCCAACGCATTGCTCAGTGCCATGGAGGTACACTCGGCACAGTTGATGTGTGCCTCCGGCATGGTCAGGTATGCTTCCAGTTCCTTGCGTACATCACGCTTCATCACAGCTTCTCTCCCTTCAGTATCTCGATGAACTCACCGAGTTTGGACACCGTGTAGGTGGGGACCGCTTCCCCCTCGGGCAGCGGTTTTTTCTTGGGGTTGAACCAACAGGTGTCGATGCCGAACTGCTGTCCGCCCCGGATATCCGAGGTGAGCGAATCACCGATGATGATGCAGTCGGCCTTATCGCTGGCGCCGCTCACCGCAAAGGCACGGTCAAAGTACCGGCGGTCCGGCTTTTCCGCCCCGGCATCGTCCGACACCACCACCTGGTCCATCCACGGCTCCAGACCCGAGGCGGCAATGCGCCGGTGCTGGGTGGCGGATACACCGTTGGTGGCGATGATCAGCATGGCGTTTTCATGGATAAACCGGCACAGCTCCTCAGCGCCGTCGATGGGGCGGGTGCAGAGCGAGAGATTGTTCAGGTAATCGGCATTGTACTGTTCCGGGTCGATGCCGGAAATGCCCAGCGCCCCGAACAGCTCCCGGAACCGGCGCACCACCAGGGCATCCTTGGTGATCTCCCGGCGCTCCATCATCTTCCACAGCGGGGCGTTGATGGCCTTGTAGCGCTCCAGCTCCGCCTCGCCAAAGGTGAGCCCATGGCTTTGGGCGGTGTAATAGAACGAGTACTCCTCCGCTGCTTCAAAATCCAGCAGGGTATTATCCAGGTCCACAAAAATATAACGGTATTTCACTTGTTATTCTCCTTTGGAACGATCAGAATCCAGTCTTTTTCCCAGTATAACACCCTTTGCTCCACTGCGCCAGTGGGCAGCGGGGATTTCACTGTTTGTTCATTGACTTGCCCTGTCTTTTCGTCCTATAATATTACACAATGGACCCGAACCAACCAAACCTGCTGCCTTGGAGCGGCAACCGGAAAGGAGCGCTTTTCTTATGCAACCTGTGATTGGAGTCACCCCGCTGATGGATACAAAACTGGATAGCTACTGGATGCTGCCCGACTATATGCAGGCCGTGCAGCAGGCAGGCGGTCTGCCGCTGATGCTCCCCTTCCAGCACGATGCCGCATCGCTGGAACAGCTGACCGGGCTCTGCGACGGATTCATCTTTACCGGCGGCGAGGACATCGACCCCACCCGATACCACGAAGAGCGCCTGCCGGTGTGCGGCCCGAGCATTGCCGCCCGGGACGAGCTGGAGATCCGGCTGCTGCGCACTGCACTGGCTGCCAACAAGCCGGTACTGTGCATCTGCCGGGGGCTGCAGCTGCTCAATGTGGTGATGGGCGGCACCCTGTGGCAGGACCTGCCCAGCCAGCGCCCCTCCGACATTTCCCACTCCCAGGGCAAGCCCTACGGCTGCCCGTCCCATGTGGTGGAGCTGGTGCCGGGCAGCCCGCTCCATGCCCTGCTGGGGAAGGACTTCATCAGTGTCAACACCCGGCACCACCAGGGCATCCGGGAGCTGGCCCCCAGCCTGGCTGTCATGGCCACCGCCCCGGACGGGCTCATCGAAAGCATCTGCCTGCCCGGCAGCCGCTTTGCCTGGGGCGTACAGTGGCATCCGGAGCACATGGCCCCGGAGGACCCTGCCAGCGTCCAGATCTTCGAGGCCTTTGTTTCGGCCTGCATCAATTGAATGAGCGGCCTTTCTGCCGCGGAAAAGGAATGATTTTTCACCCATGTCCATCAAGGAACTCAAACCCTATCTTCTGCTGATCACCTATGCCGGTATCGTCTTTCTGGTTGTGACCAACCTCGGCGGCATCCTGGGGCAGATCAGCTGGATCACCTCGGTGGTCCGCCCCTTCACCTTCGGCCTGGTGATCGCCTTTGTGCTCAACCGCCCTTTCCGGATGATCCGCAGCCGCCTCTATATCCCGCTGCTGAAAAAGACCGGCCTTTCCGAAAAGAAGGTCAGCTCGATCTCCGGGATCCTCTCGATCCTCAGTGTCTACTTCCTGCTCTTCTTTGTCACCGGCCTGCTTATCAGCTCGGTGATTCCGGAGCTGATCTCCTCCATCGAGAGCTTCAGCGGCAATATGGATACCTACCTCAACCTGATCACCACCCTGATGTCCCGGATCGCTGTCCAGTTCCAGCTGGACAGCGAGGTGGTCAAGCTGCTCAATACCTACTGGGAGGATCTGCTCGCCGGGATCGGCCAGATGCTCAACACCCTGCTCCCCGCTCTGGTGAGCTTCTCCATGGGTGCAGCCACCAGCATCTACAATGTGTTCTCCGGTCTGATCATCTCGGTTTACCTGCTCACCGGCAAGGAAAAGCTGATCCTCACCTTCAAGAAGATCCTCTATGCCTTCCTGCCCGACCGCTGGGCCGACTATGTCATGCATGTGGGCCATGTGGCAAACCGCTCCTTCGGAGGCTTCCTCAACGGGCAGATCATCGATGCCTCCATCGTGGGGCTGCTCTGCTTCCTGGGCATGAGCGTGATGCGGATGCCCTATGCCATGCTCTCGTCGGTGATCGTCGGCGTCACCAACATCATTCCCTACTTCGGCCCCATCATCGGCGCCGTGCCCGGCGTGGTACTGCTGCTGCTCACCAACCCCATCAAGGCCGTGCTGTTTGTGGTGCTCATCGTCTGCATCCAGCAGATCGACGGCAACTTCCTCTCCCCCCGGATCGTGGGCAGCAGCATCGGTGTATCCGGTGTGTGGGTGCTGTTCTCCATCATCGTCGGCGGCAAGCTGTTCGGCATCCCCGGCATGGTGGCCGGTCTGCCCACCTTCAGCGTGATCTATGTGCTGGTCCGGGAACAGGCACACCGCCGCCTGCTGGCAAAAAACCGTCAGATCGACAATCCCGAGGAACACCTCTGCGAAGGGGACAGCTGTGTGCTGGATGACTCGGTGATCAAGGTCTTTGGAAAGGAACCGGAGGAATCTCTGTGATGAACCATTTGCTCCAAAGCCGCAGGGCCTGGTTCCTGCTGCTCTGCTGTCTGGGCCTGCTGACCGGCTGCAGGGCTGAGAAACCGGCATCGGAACCGGCTTCCACCACCTCCTCCGCTCCGGCGGAGGAAACATCCCCACCGGCCGAATCCTCCCAGGATCCCGGCGCTGACCCGGAATCGGAGGCCGCCGTCTCGGTCACCGGCTATCTCTTTGACCAGCAGATGCTGCTGGACGAGATGAACCGCGCCCTGGAACAGTACAGCCATCTCTCCCCGGAGGCAGAGCGCTTTCCCCAGCGGTCGGTGGAAGTGATGCGGATGATGCAGCGGCAATTTGAAGCGATGGCCGCTCTGACACCCCCCGAGGGCTATGAGGAGGTCGTGCCGCTGGCCGAGGGAGCCGCCTCCACCATGGAGGAGGTCGCCGGGCTGGTGGAACAGGCCTTTGCCGCCGGACTGGATACCCAGGAGGGTGCAGGCCGGCTGGCCAGCGCCCAGCAGAAGTTTTCTGGAGCTGTGACCGCCCTGGAGGAGATCACCGCCCTGCTGGGGCAGGACCCCGACGAGCTGTTGACCGGCAGCAAAGCGGAATAACACAAAAACAGGGACTGTCCCAAAAAGGGACAGTCCCTGTTCTGCTGTACCGTAAAATCGGTGCTGCCTTATTCCTTGACGGCGGCTACAACCGACATCTCCACCTTGATGCTGGGGGCAGCCAGAGCGGCCTCCACGCAGGCACGGGCCGGCTCGTTGCCCTTGGCAACCCAAGGATCCCACACGCTGTTCATGCCAGCGAAGTCGCTGATATCCTTGAGGTAGATGGTGGTGGAAAGCATATGCTCCTTATCCGAACCGTGCTGCTCCAGCAGCTCCTCGATGCGGGCCAGAACAGCCTTGGTCTGCTCCTCGACGCTCTCGCCGGCCTGACCGGCAGTTACACCGCTCAGGAACAGCATATCGCCATACTTTACCACGCGGCTCATCCGGCCGGTGCAGTCAAAACGCTCAATTTTCATAGGGGGTCATTCTCCTTTCGCTTCTGCGTTTTTTGTATCTCCAGTTTACCACAGCTGCCCGTCTGATTCAACCGGATGGTTTTCCTAAACAACAAAAAACAGGAGCAGTCATAGTCTGCTCCTGTTTTTGGGGTTCCGGTCAAATTACTCGCACATCATCTCCAGCACCCGAGCCACCAGATCCACCATTCTCTTGTAGGAATTGAGATCCAGCTGCTCCTGCGGGGTGTGGGCACCAGTGGCATCACAGCCGATGGCTGCAATATCCAACCCCGGCATCTTGGACAGGAAGGCTCCGCCCTCCAGGCCGCCATGGGTGGCTTCCACCTTCATCTCCTTGCCAGTAAGCTCCTTGTAAGCTGCGGCCAGCATATCCCGCAGTTCGCTCTTGGCAGTATATTCCCAGGTGGGGAAT
>CAKWRB010000002.1:3832-18520 GCA_934845495.1 uncultured bacterium | reverse complement strand
CGGCAGAGCAGGCCGATTTTTTCACCCATCTCATCCAGCAGCGAGTTGACTGAGCTGCGCATCGAATAGAGGATATACAGCCGTCCATCCTCCTGGGTCTTGACAGCTGCCAGGTTCTGGGAGGCAACAGTCAGGCCCTCCAGCGCCATGCTCTTGGCCACCAGCCCGGCTGGCAGCAGATAGAGCATTGTCAGGAAGGAGGTACTGTCCTCATCCGAGATCATCTCGGCCGGGGCGGCCACCAGCTCCAGGGTGATGGTCAGATCCGGGTCGCTGAACTCCAGCTCGCCCTTTGCCTTCTTCTCCACCTCGGCGGCAATCTCGGCAGCCCGGGCAGCATCGGCCACCGCTGCCACAGCATCGCACTCTCTGGGGATGGCGTTCATCATCATACCGCCATCCATCGACACCAGGTTCACCTTCATCTCCTTGGAGATGGCATACAGCACCCGGGCAGCGATCTTGTTTGCGTTTCCGCGTTCCTTATCAATGTCGCCGCCCGAATGACCGCCCTTGAGCCCGCGCACCTTCAGCGATACTGCCTCGCCGGCAAAGGGAACCCGGCTGACTGCCTTGTAGACATCAATGGTGGTGCCGCCGGCAGAACCAGCCACACAGACCCCCTCCGGGCCGCAGTCCATATTGATCATACGGGTGCCCTTGAGGTCATAGGGATCGAAGCCGATGGCACCGATGAGACCCACTTCCTCCTGGGCGGTGAATACACATTCCAGCGGCGGATGCTTCATATCCTTCCGGGCCAGGAAGGCCATCATACAGGCCACAGCCTGGCCATTATCGGCGCCCAGAGTGGTGCCGTCTGCCCGCAGAATATCGCCATCCACCACCAGCTTGATGCCGTCCTTGGTGAAGTCATGCTCCACATTCTTGTTCTTCTCGCAGACCATATCGGTGTGGCCCTGAAGGATCACAGGGGCGAGATGTTCACAGCCGGGCGAGGCCGGCTTCTTGATCACCACATTATAGAGGTCATCCATTCTGGCTTCCAGCCCCTGCTCTGCGGCAAACTGGAGCAGAAACTCTCCGATCGCCTTCTCATTTCCTGAACCACGGGGAATGGCGCTGATTTCTTCAAAATACCGGAGCACATCGGCCGGTTCACGGTTTTTGATCACATATTCCATCTTGTTACGACCTCCTGTATCATTGTTCCTGCAAAACCACTCTCAGATCCAGTCTGTGCTGTATTGCATCAGCCTGTTAAATTCAGAAAGCGTTTTGATACAGTAATTATATCATAAAGCTGCGGCATTGCAATTGTTTTTTTCATCAGATCGAAGGTTTTTATATTACAATCGATTCCGGCCGCCGCCAAAAAAGCAAGCGCTCCACCAGCCGGCAGAACGCTTGCTTTCATTTCACGGAAAATTTACAGGTCAGTTCCGGGCGTGTTCTTCCCGCAAAATGCTGCCCAAAAGGATCGCAAAGCCCAGGGCTGCCGGAATCGAGCCGAAGGTGCCCATTGGCCCACAGAGCAACACGCCCAGCCCAGCGCCAGCCGCAAAGGAAAAGACCATCACAAAATAGAGACCTGCAATGCGCAGCGATTCGTGATCGTGTACGCTCAGTGCTGCATAGAGGTACTGGCCCAGATTGCGGATGTTGCCGGTGCAGATGGTGGTGGCATGGCCCCGGCCCTCCCACTTGCCGAACACGGCCAGTTGTGCTTCGGTGGCAAAGGAAAACAAACAGGCCATCAGCATATCGTGCCAGCCTGTTGCCACAAAGGCCGAGCCGACCAGCATCAGGATCTCAAGGGCGAGCATATTCTTCTGCCAGCTGCCGAAACCGATGCCCGAAAACCGGTGCCGCACCAGTTCACTGAACACCACGCCCAGCACCGCCGCCAGGATCGGCGCCAGGTACTGCCAGCTGCCAGCCACATTACCCGAAGCCAGCCCGATGCCAAGCTTGGTCATGTTGCCGGTGTGCATATTGGCAAAGACGCCGCCCCGGGTGGCATAGGTGTAGGCGTTGAGATAGCCGCTGAGCAGGGTGAGCAGCAGCATGAAGGCTGTGCTCTCCGAAATGGTCTTGTATCGTTTTGCTGTCTGTTCCACTTGTTCCTTCCTTTTCCCTTCCGCAAAAAAGTTCGGCAGAACCAGGATCCTGCCGAACTTCCTTATCAAATTGTAGCATCCAACACGGGATACCCTTGTGTTTCCATCTGCTTTACCAGGAGGCTACATGGCCATCGCAGCGGGGTTCCGAAGCGCCAACCAGCACCTCGTCGTCCCAGCGCCAGATGATCTCGCCGCGGCCCATGGAGTAGGTGTCGTTCATGATCTCCACCTCGTGGCCCATGGCAGCCAGCTTCAGGGCGATGTCGGTGGGAACCGCACGCTCCAGCTGTACCTTCTTGCCGCCTACCCACTGGAAGCGGGGAGCATCCAGGGCCTCCTGGGGATTCATGCCGAAGTCGATGGTGTTCAGCAGGACCTGCAGGTGACCCTGGGGCTGCATGAAGCCGCCCATGACGCCGAACGGACCAACGGCCTGGCCATCCTTGCACAGGAAACCGGGGATAATGGTGTGGTATGCCTTCTTGCCGGGCTCCAGGTAGTTGTCCTTGGTGGGATCCAGCGAGAAGTTGGCACCACGGTTGTTGAAGGAGATGCCGGTGCCGGGCACAACGATACCGGAGCCAAAGCCCATGTAGTTGGACTGGATCCAGGATACCATGTTGCCCTCCTTGTCGGCGGTGCACAGGTATACGGTACCGCCCGAGAAGGGGGTGCCGGGTTCCGGCATCACAGCGGTATCGGTGATGAGCTTTCTGCGCTCGGCAGCATACTCATCAGACAGCATATCGGCCACCTTGGTCTGCATGGCCTTGGGATCTGCCACATATTCCTTGCCGTCCACAAAGGCCAGCTTCATGGCCTCGATGGTCTTATGGTATACATCCACATTTTCCCGGTTATTGCCCAGGTCAAAGCCCTTGAGGATATTCAGAGCCATCAGAACGGTGATGCCGTGGCCATTCGGGGGCATCTCGTATACATCGTAGCCGTGGTAGTTGGTGGTGATGGGCTCCACGAACTCGGCGCGGTAATCCTGGAAGTCCTCCAGGCGCAGCCAGCCGCCGGTCTTTTCCGAATAGTCGGCCATCTTCTTAGCCAGCTCGCCGCGGTAGAAGCTCTCGGCATTGGTGGCGCCGATTTCCCGGAGGGTATCGGCCATTGCCTGGCAGCGGAACACATCGCCGTCACCGAGCATCTTGCCATCCGGGGCGAAGGTCTCAAACCAGCCCTCGAACTTTTCGGGGCCGCCGGCCTTCATAAACCGCTTGTAGCCCAGCTGCCACTGCTTGCCGATGTTGGGTGCCAGGGGGGAGCCTTCCTCTGCATACTTGGCAGCAGGTTCCAGCACTTCGGACAGGGACAGATTGCCGAACTTCTTGACTGCTTCCGCCCAGGCCGAAGGGGTACCCGGTACCATGACCGGATCCCAGCCGTCGTTGGGAACAGCCTTGAGGCCCTGCTCCAGCAGCTTTTCACCGCTGATAAGACGGGGGCTGTGGCCGCTGCCGTTGAGGCCGTACAGCTTGCCCTTGTACCAGATCAAGGCGAAGGAATCGGCGCCGATGCCGTTGGAGGTGGGCTCGATCACCGACAGGGCAGCTGCGGTGGCAACAGCGGCATCAATGGCGTTGCCGCCCTTTTTGAGCACATCCAGGCCAACCTGTGCAGGCAGCGGGCTGGAGGTGGCAACCATACCGTTCTTCGCAAAGGAGACAGTACGACGGGAAGGGTAAGAATACTTTTGAGTATCGAATTTCACGCGTGACACTTCCTTTCAGAATATTGGGGACACAGTGAATACGGCATCAAAGCAGGTTCTGGAAGAAACCGGCAATGATGATGGAGAAGGAGGTTACAGTCGCAAAACCTGCCAGTACATAGGCCGGCTCGATGCGGGCTGTGATGGCATCCACTTCCTCCTCGGTCTTGCCCACGGTGCGGGCGATCTCCTGAGTGATCAGGTAGGTAGCCGGGTAACCCAGCAGCTGGGCCATGGCAATACCCACAGCCAGGTTCTTGGAGCCGACGATCTTCCAGCCGGGCAGGATGTACAGGAACACAAAGGTACCAACCAGCACTGCGCCGAAGATGATGAGCAGGTCCATGCTCAGGCTCATCAAGTCTGCAAAGGTGATGGTTGCCAGCGAAGCGATGATGCTGACATACACCAGTACCATGAAGAAGCCGCTGGACTTGGCACGATCCAGAATTTTGGGAGGCACGATACCGATTTCGGCACACAGGCAGCCCAGGATCAGGCACCAGATCGAGCTGGTGATGAAGTTATTGGTCAGGCCAGCCAGCAGTACACCCACCTCGTTGGCAACATAAACCACGAACAGGCACACATAGGTGGTCCAGATCTTCTCATGCTTCTTCCAGAACGGCACCTTGGCGGCAGCACCGTCCTTGTGCAGTTCGGCGTCGCGCTCGGCATACCAGGAGTAGCTGGGATCGGCTGCCTTCTTGCGGCGCAGCTCCTCCACTACCATGTTTGCTTCTGCCAGGCCCATCTTAGAAGCGGGAATAGTGCCCACAAACTTCTGTACGCCATAGGCCAGGGTACCCAGGGCCGCAGCCATGGTAGCGCCCTTGGCCAGAGCAGCATCCACCATCAGGTTGGTGGCAACGATACCGCCGTTTACGATCGGGATGGTAACCACAGCAGCATCCCATCCAACCAGCGGGATCACTGCAAACACCGATACCATTGCCACGACCATCGACAGGATCGCCAGCGCCAGAGTTCTCCACTCCTTGAGCAGCTGACGGATGTTGATGTTGGTGCCCATGTGGAACACCAGGCACTGACCGGCGATGGCCGCAGCACCCTGCAGTCCGGAAATGGTCATGATATCTGCCGGGAAAATACCGGACATGAAGAGGGCCAGGAAACCGATCAGTGTTACGAACACCGAGGAGATCCGGGCGCCTGTGGCCGAGCTGACAACATCGCCGATGGCGAACAGACCCAGCACAAGGACAATTGCAATCCATTGATTCATTCTATTTACCTCCTTAGGGAATCAGCTAAACCGCATCTGCCAAGGGGAATATCCTTCCAGTAGCAGCTCCGGTTTATAACGCTAATTGTAAATCGGTAAATTATGAAATTTCAGTAGCATTCGTTACACTTTTTTCGCAATTTTCACTATTTTTATTAAAAAATTTCTACATTACCATACTCTAAAATTTTATGTGCTTTGAAGGTGGACAAATTGCCGGGAACTGATTCTATCCGAGGCCCATGGCCACATCACACAGCCGATGCACATCCAGCAGCACCAGGCACCCCTGGAGCTTGACCACCAGGCCGCTCTTGACCAACTCCGAGATGATCCGGGTCACGGTGACCCGGTCGGAGTGGACGATGTCGGCAATCTGCTGATGGGTCAGCCGCAGGGGAATCCGCAGCCCCTCTGCACAGTCCTCCCCCACACTGCTGCACAGACTCAGCAGCAGTGTGGAGATCCGGCAGCGCATGGTGGGAATGGAGAGCAGCTCGATGTGCTGAACAAACACCAGCGACTTGCGGCATTCGTGGTGCAGAATCTGCTCATAATTCCAGTGATCCTGTTCCACCCACTGCAGCAGGGTATGCCGCGGCACATGGCAGACTGTACATTCGGTCACCGCCGTCAGAGAGGTGCGTGTGGGTAGGGTGACATCGTCTGCATAGGCGCTGGGCATCCCCCACACCGCTCCAGGGCCGATGAGATGGGTCACAATGCCCCGGCCGCTCTGCAGGACCGTTCCCACCTGGGCGATCCCGGAGAGCATGATGGTGATCCGGGCGCTGGTGTCACCACCCGGCCGGATGATCTCCCCCCGCCGGCACAGGGTGGGTTTTACCTGATCGGTCAGCCCGGTCCAGGTCTCCGGTTCAAAGTCCAGGTAGAGGGAATACCGATCGAATTGCGCGATGACCCCGCGCTTGCTGCCGCTGTACATGATCCGCCTTCCTTTCAGTCCGATTTTTCCTGTTTCTGTCTCCCATTGTACCACAAAAATTTTGTAACATCTATCACTAAAACCCTGTATCATTTCTGATGGTGACAGCACTCACAGAGTATCCCACCCCCAAAGGGGTATACTGAACTTAAACAAACCGACCGAAATCAACAAGGAGGCTGAAACAGATGGACCTGGAACAGATCATGCAGATGAATACCTTTGCGGTGGTGGGCGACACACTCAACCCCGAAAAATATGCCTATAAAATCAAGGAGGGACTGCTGGAACAGGGTTACACCGTGTACAGCGTCGGCAAGGAACTTGCCTCCCTCAACGAGATCCCCGGTGATCCGGACATCATCGACCTGTGCATCCACCCGGCCAAGGGGATCAAGCTGCTGCAGGAGTGCAAAAAGCCCTTCCGCTGCATTGTGATCCAGCCCGGCGCCGAAAGCCCGGAGATCCTGCAGTATCTGCAGGAGCAGAACCTGCCCTACATCGAGGGCTGCCTGCTGGTGGGGATGCGGCTCTATCCCCGGAACAAGTAGCCTTTCCTGATCCAGAGGACAGTGTGGCTGTGTGCCCCGCTGTCCTTTGTTGCTATCTACAAAAAGCTGTTGGAATCTTTTGGCAAAATGCATGACATTCCCGTCCATTCGTGCTATACTCTTATCTGAATTTTATATCGGATTTCCGGTTTAAGGAGGACTCTGCCATGCAGCAGAATTTTCATCGAGAAAGTGTCAACTATTTCTGGATCACCATCGGGTCCCTGCTGTTCTGCGCGGGCCTCAACCTATTCATTGTACCGGTGGGGCTCTACAACGGCGGAACGGTGGGTGTCTCCCAGATCATCCGCACCCTGCTCCAGTCCCGGCTGGATCTGCCCACTGACTTTGATATTGCCGGTATCCTCAACCTGCTTCTCAAACTGCCGCTGCTCGCTCTGGCCTTCCGCCAGTTCGGACGGCCGCTCTTCCTCAAGACGGTGTACAGCGTTCTCACCCAAACTGCCTTCTTCTCATTTCTGCCCATTCCTGCAGTGCCCATCCTTCCGGACCGGCTCACCGCCTGCATCATCGGCGGCCTGCTGGCCGGTGCCGGAGTTGGCCTCACCCTCCGGGCCGGTGGCAGCGGCGGCGGCAACGACATCATCGGCCTGTACATGGCCAAAAAGCACGAGTCGTTCAGCGTCGGCCGCATGACCCTGATCATCAACGGCATCATCTACTTTATCTGTGCCCTGCTCTTCGAGCTGCCCACTGCCCTGTACTCCATCATCTACTCGGCGGTCTGCGCTCTGGTCACCGACCACTTCCACCTGCAGAACATCAATATGAATGTGCAGATCTTCACCAAGGATCCCGAGCTGTATCAGGTGATCCTTCAGCAGCTGGGCCGTGGCGTGACCTATTGGAAGGCCGTGGGCGGCTATACCGAAACCGACACCTATGTCATCATCACCGTCATCTCCAAATACGAGATCGCCCCCCTGCGCCAGATGCTCCTGGAGAAGGACCCCAATGCCTTCATGATTATGAGCGAAGGCCCCGATGTCTTTGGAAACTTTGAAAAGCGGCTGTAAAGCCCTGCACCATATAAAACCCCCCCACGGGGCACCACACAAGCAGGTGGATCCCGTGGGGGTTTTGGTTTTATATTTTGGGACTGCCGCTCTGCGGAAAAGGGGTACCGGTACAGACAGGCTGAAAGACGATTCTTTGTGTAACAGCAGTCTACGCAAAACAGCGGAAAGCCAGAGAGCTTTGGAAAATCGAAAAATAAATAAAAAAAGCACCCGAAAAGGGTGCTTTTTTGGCGGAGATGGAGGGACTCGAACCCTCGCGCCAGTTTCCCGACCTACGCCCTTAGCAGGGGCGCCTCTTCACCAACTTGAGTACATCTCCATAGTGAAGTTAACCAATGTAATATGAACTTTTTGAAAGGATGTTGGCGGAGAGAGTGGGATTCGAACCCACGGCTCTGACGAGTCACCGGTTTTCAAGACCGGCTCCTTAAACCGCTCGGACATCTCTCCATATCGGTTGAACTGTATCTTATTTTACCATACCAACAGTCATTCGTCAAGGGGGAATTTTCGTTCTGCAATAAAAACCGGACAGAGCCCTTTGTACGGGTCTCTGTCCGGTCTGGTCATCTCTTACATTGTGCCGTTGGGTCTGGTGTTCTTCTGGCGGACCGGGTCGGTGATCCCCATGCCGGAACCGGAGGGGGATCCAAAGCTGAACAGCACTCGCCCCTCGGCATCGGCCCCCAGAATCCGGGGTGAGGCATTGCTCACCTGCAGGCCGGTGGAGATGCGGTTCATCACACTGCCCAGCTCCAGCGCCTTCAGCTCAAAGACCACATCTGCCTCCTCCGGCCGGGAAATCTGCTCGAAGTAGTAGATTCGATCCTGAAGGATCAACCGGGGCCCTGCCTCGGCATTGTCCGGCAGGATAAAGGAAAAAGTGGCGCCGCTTTCAAAGAAGTGGACCGTACCGGCAAGATAACCGGTCAGCTTCGGGGCGGTTCCATTGGGATAGAGCACCACCAGGTGGTCGTCCGAAGCCACTTCGTCAATCACTGTGCCGGGATAGATCGGCACCCGCCGTCCCTCCAGCAAGGAGGTACTGTCTGCCTCCTCCTTTTCCTGCTGTTCCAGCGCCTTGTCCAGCCCGGTCAGGTCGTACCAGGTGTAGTACAGGGTATTTTTCTCCTGCACTTCTGCCACAAGGACTGCGGTTCCCTGACGCACAAACTGCGGACGGGCCAGCCGGATGGGGGGCTCCCCCTCCGATGCCACCGGATGCGGCGCCAGGCAAATCGGCTTTTCCTCTGCATTCCAGCGCAGCCACAGGCCGGCATCGTCCACATAGCAGAGCTGTTCCCCGCTATCCGAACAATCGTATTCCAGCCCCTGAAGCTCCGGAGAGAGTTTCACCTCCTGCATCAGGTCCAGGCGGCTGTCCAGCAGCATGACCCGATCCCGGGCAAAGACCAGCACCCCGTTTCCATCGCCGGTGACCTCCGCCCGGAGCAGCCCGATGGCCTCCGGATGCGCTGGAACTCGGGCTGTCCGGACCACACCGCCGGTGCGCGGATTGATGCTGTCCAGATACATCTGGTTGCCCGATGCCGTATGCGGAACATGGTAAAGCAGGATATTGCCATCCAGCACCCCTGCCTGGGTCAGGGGGAATTCCTGCTCGATCTCCGGGGTGATATCCCCGATCTGACCGATGCTCAGGAAATATCCCTCCACCGAGACCTGAGCCGGGTCGATGACCTGGCTGCGCTTGCTCACAAAGCGGTAGCGCCCATCCGAACCGCAGACCATGGTGAAGTAATGGGTACGGGTATGGACTCCTGTTTCGGTGAAGCCCACCTCGTTGTAATCATACAGTTCGGCAGTGAGCACTCCCATCAGGTCCCGATGCACCGAGACCAGCCTGTAACCGCCATTGTGTTCCAGATCGGCAAGGCCGGGGCGTTCGCCGCTGGACAGCGGCACCTGTCCCTGGGCAAACAGCATGGTGTTGTCCTCTTCCCGGTAACAGCGGGTCTCCTTGAGCGAGACATTGGCCCCGTCGGCAAAGTACCCCTGGGCCTGCCGCAGGAATTCTGCATAGGGGATCTGGTACCAGTTCCCCCCCGATTCCTGGTGCAGGTAGGGCTCGGCCGAACCATCTGCCACCATCTGGCAAAGGGTGTATTCCGCCACTGCCTCAGGTGAGATTTCCAGTGCGGAGTTGAAGTCGGACCCCATCAGGGTCAGACTGGCAATATAAAAGTATTCCTCCCACCAGGGCGCAAGATTTTCAAAGGTGATCCCCTCCGGGAACACGCTGTACACATGCAGCCGCACCTCGTCATACAGGTCGGTGCATACGGTGTAGTATCCCTCTTTCCCATCGGCGCCCACCGCGCGGACAAAGACCTCTTCCTCCTCCCGGAGCAGAGCGATCTCCCGGCTGTCCGGGAAGAGGATCCGGATGCTGCCGTTGTAGTTCCGGGTCCGTGCCTCCTCGCTGGGGGAGAAGCGGGCATGGGCCAAAAAGCCGATCAACCGGGCAGAATCCTGCTCGTCCATCCGGGCATCCAGCAGAGCATTGCCGTGAGTGATGGTCACACAGCCGGTGTACCCATCCAGATCGGGGAACTCCGCCGGGGCCTTGGCAGCAAAAAAGCCGAAATAGACCATCAGACCCACTGCAATGGCAAGCAGCAGGCCCAACCCCAATTTGATTCTGTTCTTCAGCTCGATGGACATATCCCTCACCCATCCCTCTGATGTTTCCGTTCCAGGGCAGAATCATACAAAAACAGGTCCTGGCCTGCCCCGGATCCGCCGCCGCATCACCGCAGCGGTCGGTCTGTCAAAGCTATTATATCACATTTCCCAGTTTATGCATGGGATTTCTTCTCTTTATCCGCACAAAAAATTGAAAAATCGAACGGATGCGTATATACTGTTAGTCAGCAGAACGATACCGGTACAGCCCCAAAGGGGGCCGGCGTCCCAACAGGAGGGAATGAATTTGAACTGTGAGATCATAGCGGTGGGCGATGAGGTGCTCACCGGCGATATTCTGAATACCAATGCCCGGGAAATTGCAGCCGGACTGGAGGAAGCCGGCGTACATATTCATCGCCAGACGGTGACCGGCGATGAACCAGCGGCGATCCGCCAGGTGCTGGCCGAGGCCTTTGCCCGGTGCGATCTGATCCTGACCATCGGCGGCCTGGGCCCCACCTATGACGACATCACCCGGGAATCCGCCGCCGAGCAGATGGGGGTTTCGCTGGTGCGGGATCCGGAAACCGAGCGGCGCATCCGGGAGTACTTCACCTCCACCGGTCGGGAGCTCACCGACAACAACTGGCGGCAGGCCATGATTCCCCAGGGCGGCGAAGCCCTGGTAAACCACAACGGCACCGCCCCTGGCATCTGGCTGGAGCAATGTGAAAAGATCCTGGTGCAGCTTCCTGGGCCGCCCCGGGAGTGCCTGCCCATCTTCCGAGAATCGGTGCTGCCCCGGCTGCGCCAGCGCACCGGTCAGGTGCGTGTGACCCGGTCGGTGCGCATCTTCGGCCTTCCCGAAGCGGTGGTGGAAAGCCGCCTGCATGACCGCATGACCGCTTCCCAAAACCCTGCCATCGCCCCCTATGTCAAGGACGGCGAGGTGGAGATCCGCCTGCGCGCCTGGGCCGACACCGAAGAGGCCGCCTATGCCCTCACCGAAGCGCCTGCCCGGGAAATCGCCGCAGAGTTCGGCGACCATGCGTACAGCCTTGACGGCGAGACCCTTTCGGAGGTGCTGGTGCGCACCCTGCAGGAGAATGGGCTCCATGCCACCGCCGCCGAAAGCTGCACCGGTGGCCTGGTCACTGCGGCCATCTCCTCGGTGGCCGGAGCTTCGGAAGTATTTGACGGCGGTGTGTGCAGCTATGCCAACTCGGTCAAGGCCGGTCTGCTGGGTGTTTCGGAAACCACCCTCCGGGAGCATGGCGCCGTCTCCGAGGCCTGTGCTGCCGAAATGGCCCGGGGAGTGCGCCGGCTCATGGGCGCCGACCTTGCCGTATCGGTCACCGGCATTGCCGGGCCGGGCGGCGGCACCCCGGAAAAGCCGGTGGGCACCGTCTGCTTTGGCATCTCCACGCCGGAGGGGGAATCCACCCTCACCCGGCGGTACCGTTCCGATGGCAGCGGGGTCCGGGAATCGAACCGCACCCGTTCCACCCTGGAGGCCCAGTTCCAGCTGCTGCTCGCCGCCCGGAAGCTGGGCAAAAAGCAATGAGCGGCCTCACCCTGCGCCCTGCCCGGATCGGAGACAGCACATTTCTTGCCAGGCTCTGCCGGGAGGCCCTGGGCTATGATGCGTCTCCGGACGCAGTGGCCGAGACCCTCGGCCGACTGAGCCGTCAGCAGGACCACACCATCCTCCTGGCAGAGTGGAACGGCTGCCCTGCCGGTTTTATCCACACCCAGCGGTACGAGGTACTGTATGTCCCGGCCATGATGAATGTCCTCGGCCTGGCAGTTTCCCCCGGATACCGCCGCCGCGGCATCGGGCACGCCCTGCTCCGGGCTGCGGAACAGGATGCCCTCGCCCGGGGGATCACCGCCGTCCGCCTTGCCTCCGGCACCGAGCGGACCCAGGCTCATCAGTTCTACCAGAGCTGCGGCTGCCTGCCGCATAAACAGCAGCTCAAATTTCACAAATCACTTGTCCCCGCCGGCGATTCGGCCGGCCCGTCCGCGTTAAGAAGGGAAGTCTGACCAATGTACACCCAAGCACTTAAATACCTCAATGAAGAGATGATGGCCAACATCGCCATGATCGAGGCCATCCACCGGGACAATGCGGAGATCCTCTCGGCAGAGCGGGGCGCCGTCCTGCTCCGGGAGAAGAACTCCGGCGCCTACATGCTCTATGCCAAAGAATTTGAACCGGGCGAAGTCCTGCTCCGGCTGCTGCTGGAACGGGAGGATCTCCGGGAGCTGAGCGTGACCCGGGCCGATCTCTGCCGCAGAGCGGAAGAACTGCTGGGTCTCCGGCTGGACTTTGAATACTACCATGTGGCTTACCTGGAAAACAAGGCCCCGGAACCCGCTGGCCGGCTGGAGATCCGCACCCCGCCGGAGGAGCTGGCCGATGTGATCGCCGATCACTACGAATACCTCGACCGGGAGCAGGTGATCGACCACATCCGCCGGGAGCATCTCTTCGGCGGCTTCCACAACGGGGAGCTGGTGGGCTTTATCGGGGAACACCCCGAGGGCAGCATCGGCATCCTGGAGGTCCTGCCGGAATACCGCCGCCACGGCTATGCCTACGACCTGGAGAGCTTTATGATCGACCGGCACTTCAACCAGGGCAAGATCCCCTTTGCGCAGATCTTCACCGACAACGAAAAGTCCCTTTCGCTGCAGCGCAAGCTGGGCATGACCCAGGCAGAGCAGTCCTGCTTCTGGCTGAGCCGCTGATACCGCATAAAAAACGGCGCCCCCTTCTTCCGGGGAACGCCGTTCTTTTTTACTCTTCAGGGAAACTGTCCACACCATCTTTGGCCGGGAGCCCGCTCTCCGGTACCGGCAGAGCGACCGGTTCCTCCGGCTCGTCCAGCTCCAGGATCTCCCGGGCAGCGGCGGTGTCCAGCGTCTCCACCTCCTTGAGCCGGCGGCGGATCTGCCGGGTGCGCACACCCACCAGCTTATCCAGCTCCCGGGAGGCCTGGTCCAGCCGGTTCTGGGTAAGGGTGAGCACCTTTTCAAAGCTCTCGAACTCGGTGCGCACTGCCCGCAGAACCTCCCACACCTCGCTGCTCCGCTGCTGGATCGCCACACTGCGGAAGCCCATCTGCAGACTGTTGAGCAGGGCCGCCATGGTGCTGGGTCCTGCCAGGTTGATCATGTAATCCCGCTGGAGCACCTCCACCATGCCCCGGTTCACCAGCTCGGCATACAGCCCTTCAAAGGGCACAAAGAGGATCCCGAATTCGGTGGTATTGGGCGGGTCGATGTACTTATCATGGATGTCCCTGGCCGACTGCTTCACCCGGGAGAGCAGCACCGCTGCCGCCGCCTCCACCGCCGCCGGGTCGCTGTTCTCGTAGGCGTCCCGAAGCTGGGCATAGGCATCGCCATGGAACTTGGCATCGATGGGCAGGTAGGTAAAGCTGCCGTCCAGGTTGGGCAGCTTCACTGCAAACTCCACCCGCTCCCGGCTGCCCGGACGGGTGGCCACATTTTCATCGTACTGTTCCGGGGCCAGGATCTCCCGGAGGATCGAGCCCAGCTGGATCTCCCCGAGGATTCCCCGGGTCTTGACATTGGAGAGCACTTTTTTAAGGTCACCCACCCCGGCGGCCAGGGTCTGCATCTCGCCCAGGCCCTTGTACACCTGTTCCAGCCGCTCGTTCACCAGCCGGAAGGACTGGGTCATGCGCTCCTCCAGGGTGCGCTGGAGCTTTTCGTCCACCACGCCCCGCATCTCGTCCAGCTTTTCGGCATTCTGCCGCTGCATGGCGGCAAGGCGCTGTTCGGTGGTCTGGCGCACCTGTTCCAGCTTCTGCTCATTTTCCAGGGCAAAGCTGGCAAACCGGCGGTCCAGCCGGCTGAGCTGTTCCGCTGTGACCTCCTGCATCAGACGCTGGTTGTCGGTGAGCACCTTGGCCATCCGCTCAGTGCTGCGCCCCACCGAATCGTCCAGCTCCATTCTGAGCCGGCTCAGTTCCCCGGCGCTTGCCGTCTGCTGGCGGTGCAGTTCCTCGGCCAGGCGGTCAAAATCCGATTCCTGCCCCCGGGCTAACCGGCCCTGGCGGATCAGCAGCACTGCCACCATCGCCAGCAGAACGGCGGTCAGCCCGATAAGAATATAGAGAAGGATATCCATAGTGCATCTGCCTCCCTGAAAAAATCTGTTCCCATTGTAGCACATTTTGTGCCCTGCGCCCAGATAAATAAAATCTTGCATCTGCTCTTGCAATAATTTCACCCATCAGGTACACTATTGTATTGCAGCCAGTCGGATATTGTCTGTTGGCTGCACACACAAATTTTTGAAAAACAAGGAGTTAACTCTGATGAAAAGACTGTTTTCCGCCGCTCTGGCCGTCATTATGACCCTTTCGCTGGCAGCCTGCTCCGGCTCCACACAGACCAAGGACTTCACCACCGCTGAGC
>CAKWRB010000002.1:0-3822 GCA_934845495.1 uncultured bacterium | reverse complement strand
CTCTCAGATCCTGTCCACCGCCATTTCGGAGAATTCGGACGGCATGGTTGATGTGATCACCACCGATTCGCTGAACGCTGCCACCAACTGGCTCACCGAAAACAAGGGCATGAGCCAGGAGGAGGCCAAGGCCTTCATGGATGAGTATACCGCTCTGCCCTACGAGGACATCGAGGCTACCCTGACTGCCAAGGGCTTCTCCGCCGAGGATCAGGAGGCCTTCATGGCTGCCGAGAACATCGCCCTGTCCTCCCAGATGATCTTCGACACCCTGGGCTTTGCCCCCGAGGACATCGAGGCGGGCGCTCTGTCCGTCTCGCTGATCAATGTGCGTGCCTACGGCATGGCTGTGATCAAGCCCGCCGCTGGCAAGGAAGAGGCTGTCCTCTCCGGCTGCCAGAACTTCGTCGCTCTCCAGCAGAAGAGCTTTGAAACCTACCTGCAGGACCAGTACGCCATTGCCAAGAACGCCAAGTGTGAAAACCTGAACGGTTATGTGGTAATGGTCATGGGCGAGAACTCGGATGCCATCTACCAGGCCATCAGCGACGCTCTCTCTGGCAAGTAACATAGCCTTCCATTCAGAAAAAGCAGTTCAGCCTTCGGGCTGCACTGCTTTTTCTTTTTATCGATATAAAAATGCATAAGATGGATCCTGAATCATTTAAGTTTCTTGCGTTGATATTCGGTGGGCTTTTGTTAGCTTTTATATGTTTCCTTATCCCAGGCGGAGCTAAGTACACATTTGTATTAATAGGCGTTACAATAGGAGGAATGATTACGATGATTTTTTATCATAATATTAAATCTGTTGCTATTTGTAATGAAGAAATTATGGGGGTCTATCAAGGCTATAATTCGTATCCAAGTAAAACAGTATTAAGCTATGCTCCTATTTTTAAATACAAGTACAACGGAAAAACATATGTCCGTCAGTGTTCTAACACATATAGCTTTAAGAAATTAGATAAGGACATGGTTAAGGGAAATGAATATCGTATATATATAAACCCTAAAAATCCATCATCTTTCGTACTTAACAAAAAAGTCGGTATCAAAAATGTACTGTGTATGATTTTTGGAGTAATGTGTATTTTTGTCGGTTTATCTGCGTTATTCGTTTAAATATATTTTTATAATAGGATGATTTTTATTGTAATCGTTTTTCTCGAATGATAAAATGAGAATAACCATTTACGACAAATTAAATTTTACAGGAGGATATTAAAATGCTAAAAGAACAAGATATTAGAGAATATCTAAACAAGAAAGATATTGCATTTAATGAAAATTCATCTATTATTGGAGTTATATTTCCGAGTAAATTTACATATGCTTTTGGACCGATTGCCACTGCTCTTTCAATGCAGTATTACGCAATAAACTTTAGCGATAGCGGTATTGCTATTATCGGTTTAAATAATGCAACGGGTAAATTAGAAGATGAAGCATTTCTTTTCGTTCCAAAGGAAGAAATAGCAAGTGTTAAATTCAATAAAAAGTTAATGTCTTATGAATTGGAAGTTGCTACATCAAAGGGTACATTAGCATTTAAGGTAAATAAGACAATGGTTGGTGCTTCATGGCATAAAGAAAACTTAGCTACAATTTTAAAGAGTTTATAAGTTTTCAGAAATTTATATCTGTACACTCAAAGCAGTTAGTCTTAGGATTGACTGCTTTTTTCGTACCCAGCACCTTTAGTCCCGAAAGGACATGATTTTTTACAGACTATCGGCAGACTTGCACAAGACAGACAAGTTATGCCAGAACAACAAGAAAAGGAGTGAAAGAATAACTATGGGTTATTTACAAATGCAACTAATGAATGAAACAACAGAAACAATTACAATCGGTATTTGCTTAAAAACTCTTTGCCCTGCCGCCCCTGCCATGCTACAATGAAGAAAAAAAGGTGCAAAAAGGAGCGATCTGTCATGCAGGAACTGATGCAAAAACGCAAGGAACAGCTGGCCCAGGCCACTATAACCCAGCTGCGCCGCCGTGGGTTTGAAGCCGAGTGGTTCGACACTGCGGCCCAGGCCCGTGAGGCCGCTCTCCAGCTGCTGCCCGAAGGCTGTACGGTGGCCTGGGGCGGTTCGGCCACCATCCGGGAGATGGGGCTGACCCAGGCGGTCCATGCCGGAAACTGGACGGTGATCGACCGGGACCTGGCCCGCACACCGGAGGAACGGGCCGATCTGCACCGGCGGGGGCTGCTCTCCGACTGGTATCTGATGAGTGCCAACGCAATCTCCGCCGAAGGGGTGCTGGTGAACATCGACGGCACCGGAAACCGCCTGGCGGCGCTCTGCTACGGCCCACGGCAGATCCTGGTGCTGTGCAGTGCAGACAAGATCCTGCCCACCACCGAGGCCGCCATTGGACGAGCCCGGAACACCGCTGCACCGGCCAATGCCCTGCGGTTTGGCGGAAAGACCCCCTGCGCCGCCGATGGGCTCTGCCACAACTGCCTGAGCCCCGACTGCATCTGCAGCCAGCTGCTGCTCACCCGGGCCTGCCGTCCGGCCGGGCGCATCCATGTCTTTCTCATCGGAGAAACACTGGGCTTCTAAATTTTGCATCCACAGCAGAACACCCCCGGCTTCCCATTCCAAACGGGAAACCGGGGGTGTTTTTTCAACTATCAGGGCACCATGGTTCAGAGCGGCTGGGCTGCCTCGCCAGGGCGCTGGATCACCCGCCGGGCCTCCAGCAGGGTGCGGGCATAGAGGGCATTGCAGCCCCAGACATAGGGAACAGTGTAGAACAGCGGCAGCATCAGCATCGAGAGCAGCCACCAGGGGGCAAAGCTGAACTGGAACCAGGCGTAGCTGGTCTTGAAGCCGCGGGTGGCCTGGATGGACTGCTGGATCGCCTGCCGGGCGGTGAGACTGTCCTTGCGGATCACCAGATAGGGCGCCAGAGAATAGCGCCGGGTGAAGATCCAGCCGGTGATGCCGCCGAGGATCAGCAGGCAGATCCCCATGGCCATCCCCATCACCGCCATAATCCGGTCCAGGGAGCTGGGATTACCGCGGGTGAACAGCTCGCTGGCACCGATCATCAGGCTGCCGGGCAAGAGCAGCAGCGCCATGTAGAACCAGCTGCGCACCGCAATATTCAGATAGAGCCACACCGCCCGGAAAAACCGGCGGGAGCTGCGGTAGTGCCGGAACACCACCCCCATATCATTTTCGCAGATGCCATAGCTCAGGCCGGTGAACCACTCGGAGATGCCCAGCAGCAGCGGACAGAGCAGCATCAGCTCCACTGCCCCCACCCCCAGAGTGAGCGCCATGGAAGCTGCCAGCCGGGCCGGGGTCAGCGCCGAAATGCTGCCGCGGTAGATGACAAACAGCGCCGCCAGCCCATGGGTGCCGGTCAGGCCACCGATGACGCTTTCCAGCATGGCGCCCAGCAGCGTCACCGCAATCACCGTCACAGTGAGCGCCACCGCCTTGCCCCAGCTGTTCCGGAGCATCTCCCGGGTGTTGCGCCGGATCCTCTCATTCAGATAGTTCATACACAGAAATCTCCTTTGCCGGTCACACGGCCGCCTGTTTTTCGGTTCACAGAAAAGTATGGGCCGCTGCGCCCGCTGTTTATACGCTTTTTTCGCAGGGAGAGGATCACTCCTCATCCTCCAGGCCCTCCAGATCGCTCAGATCCATGGCCCAGCTCCGGGTATCCCAACGGTTGTCGCCCTCCTCCAGCATGGAGGGGACGGTGTCATAGATTTCAAAGCTGTTATCGCGCATCCACATCTGGGGCGACATCAGGATGGTATAGCCCTTGCCATTTTCCACGCTCCAGCTGCCC
>CAKWRB010000001.1:39755-43426 GCA_934845495.1 uncultured bacterium | reverse complement strand
CTGTGCCGAAAATACTTGGCGGGAAGCTGCCTGGAAAGATAGGTCGTCGCCGACATCATAGTCTGTGTCTATTACACTGAGGATCCACCTGTTCCCATTCCGAACACAGAAGTTAAGCTCAGCTGTGCCGAAAATACTTGGCGGGAAGCTGCCTGGAAAGATAAGTCGGCGCAGACACTGAAACCTCGTTCTTTGGAACGGGGTTTTTCTTATACTCCGGATTTTACCGCCTTTCCCCTGTGGAGAGGCGGCTTTTTTATTCCAGAAGCTGATCTGTCTGAATTCTCTGCAGGTGGATGGATCAGTGCCAACTCTTACAGTTGAGAAAGACCAAATCAGCCCTAAGGGGGGGGGTGTCCGGCAGGTATTTACAACTGTCCTCAAGCGTGGTAAACTGGAAGGAAACCGGTACAAAATTCACGCATTGCCCGGTTGATGCCACCCAGAAAGGACGAAACATTATGAAAGAATTTTCTGACATCAAACGAATTGTAGTCAAGATCGGCTCGAGTTCGCTGACCCATTCCGGCGGCGGAATTAACTTCCGCAAAATTGACCGGATCGCCATGGTCCTCAGCGACATCAAGAACATGGGCAAGGAGGTCATTCTGGTGACCTCGGGCGCTGTGGGCGCTGGTATGGCAAAACTGGGCATGCGTGAACGACCTCGGATCATGGAGGAAAAACAGGCCGCTGCTTCGGTGGGACAGTGCGAGCTGATGTTCATCTATGATAAGTACTTTTCGGAATACGGGCAGACTATTGCACAGCTGCTGCTGCACAAGGATGTGACAACCCAGGAGAATCTGCGGGAAAATGCCCAGAACACCCTGGAGACCCTGCTGCGCTATGGGGCCATTCCGGTGATCAATGAAAACGACAGCATTGCGGTGGACGAAATCGCCTATGGCGACAACGACACCCTTTCGGCCATTACCGCCAGCCTGGTGGATGCTGACCTGCTGGTGCTGCTCACCGACATTGACGGCCTTTACACCGCCAACCCTGCCGACCACCCCGATGCCACCCTCATCGAGCGGGTGGAGGGCTTTGACCCGGCACTGTACGACATCGCTGGCGGCAGCGGTTCCAAGGTGGGCACCGGCGGTATGGTGACCAAACTGCATGCGGTGGAGATCGCCTTTGAAAAGCAGATCCCTGTGGCGCTCTGCAATGGCGCTGACCCGGCGATCCTCTACGATGTGCTGTCCGGCGACTTTACCGGCACACTGTTTGTTCCCACTGAAAAGGAGGGAGAATGATGAAGGCTGATCTGATTCGCCTGGGCGAAAATGCCCGTCGGGCGTCGGCGGCACTGATGACTGCCTCGGCCCCGGCCAAAAATGCGGCGCTGGAGAGCATTGCCCGTACCCTGGAGGAAAATGCCGCTGCCATCTTTGCAGCCAATGCCGAGGACAATGCCGCCGGCAAGGCGGCAGGGATCGCTCCCAACCTGCTGGATCGGATGCTGCTGGACGAGAAGCGGCTGGCAGGTATTGTGGAGGGAGTGCGCCAGGTGGCTGCCCTCAAGGACCCCATCGGGGAAGTGCTGCATGCTGAGACGCTGCCCAACGGGCTGATCGTTTCCCAGATGCGGGTGCCCCTGGGCGTGGTGGGCATGATCTATGAGGCCCGCCCCAATGTGACGGTGGATGCCGCCGTGCTCTGCCTGAAATCCGGCAATGCGGTGATTCTCCGGGGCTCCAAGGATATTCTCCGCTCCAACATCTGCCTGGTGGGGCTGATGCGTCAGGCCCTGGCAGAGGCCGGGCTGGACCCCGACTGCATCGCCCTGGTGGAGGACCCCTCCCGGGAGACTGCCACCGCCTTTATGAAGCTGTCGGGCTATCTGGATGTGCTCATTCCCCGGGGCGGTGCCGGCCTGATCCGCTCCACGGTGGAAAATGCCACCGTGCCGGTGATCGAAACCGGAACCGGCAACTGCCATGTGTATGTGGATCAGGATGCCGACCTGAAAAAGGCCCTGCCCATTCTGCTGAATGCCAAGACCCAGCGCACCTCGGTGTGCAATGCCTGCGAAAGCCTGCTGATCCACCGGGCGGTGGCGGACACCTTCGGCCCCCGGGCGGTGGCAGCACTGCTGGAAAAGGGTGTGGTGATCCACGGCGATGAGATCGCCCAGAGCTGGGACAGCCGGATCCTGCCTGCCACCGAGGAGGACTATTACAAGGAATACCTGGCGCTGGAACTGAGTGTCAAGGTGGTGGACAGCGCCGAGGAGGCCATGGCCCACATCAACCGGTACAGCACCAAGCACTCCGATTGCATCGTCAGCGAGAACTACTCCACCGTGAAGAAGTTCCTGCTGGGTGTGGACAGCGCCTGCGTCTATGCCAATGCCTCCACCCGGTTCTCGGATGGGTTCGAGTTCGGGCTGGGCGCCGAGATCGGCATCTCCACCCAGAAGCTCCACGCCCGGGGCCCCATGGGGCTTGCCGCTCTGACCACCTATAAGTATGTGGTGCTGGGCGAGGGACAGGTGCGCGGTTGATTTTTCTCCCACTGAAACCAGATGCAAAGAGCTCTCGGCGGAGGGCTCTTTTTTCTTGTATTTTTCGGGGAAACTGCTATGATGAAGGCAAGAACGCCTGGAACAGGAGGAATCGGAGTTGAAACGAAGGGCTTGGATGCGTGGAATTGCGCTGGTGCTGACCGCTGTGATGCTGCTTTCCGGCTGCAGCGGACGGACACCGGCCGGGGAGAGCGGGAGCAGTTCCACCCAGACGGTGGAGCCGGAAACCCGGGTGGCTGCCGTGGCAGTTCCGCTGGAACAGACCCCGGCGCTTGTGCCCATGCCGGAAGAGCGCCCCACCCTCTACGAGGAGGGGGGCAAGTATGGGTTCCGTGCCGCTGATGGCTCAGTGCTGGTGCCGGCGGAATATGCGGCCGGGTATGACTTCAGCGATGACTGTCTGGGGCAGCTCCGGAAGGACGAGGACGGCGAGATAACCTGGTACGCCGTGGGACTGGACGGCACGATGCTGGGTGATGTGAACAACACAGTGATCCAGACCAGCGCCGGGCCGGTGGTGGTTGTGGAGCGCTGGGGTGATGGCGGTTCCCGGGCGGATTACCAGCTGATGAACCTTAATCTGGAACCCCTGCTGCCCGAATGGGCGGAGTATCTCTACCACAGCAACTACTATACCGGGAGGGAAAACTGCTTCTTCCTGCGGCTGCCCGGAGAGGAGCTGGCGGAATTCCTGCCGGGGGAGCTGGCCCTGCTGGAGTTTGAGCCTTACGAGGAGAGCCGGGCAGAACTCTACCGGGAGAGCTGGGATCTTACCGAGGAGGAGGTCGTGGTGGTGAACGACCGGGCGCTGTTTGGTGCAGACGCGCACAGCTGGGAGCCGGAGGACCTTCCACTGCCGGTTCTGGAGCAGGCGGACTGGACGATCCGGAGCGGAGGCAAAACCCGGCAGACCCGGATCTCGGTCGGGCGGGACCCGGATTATGATACCTTTGCCTTCTATACAGAGGGGCAGGGGGAGCTAACCGATCAGCTTTATGAAGAGAACTGGATCGCACTCCCCGGAACGGTGACCGACTGGCCGAACAGTGAACCGGTGGACAACCCTGCCGGTTTGATCGAGCTGGCCGGGGAGTATTGTTCCGCAGTGGGGATCGACTCCGGCTGCATGGAGGTGACC
>CAKWRB010000001.1:23114-39745 GCA_934845495.1 uncultured bacterium | reverse complement strand
CGGTGCAGGGGGAGTTCGGTGTGGTGCTGGCCCTGAACGGCGGCTATAAGCGGACCCACGAGGAGGCCGGTGAGGACAGCTGGGCACATGCGGCGGTGCTGTGGTATCCCAATCGGGAGGAGCCTGGCCGGGACAGGAGGGTACTGGATCAGTTTGAATATGCCGGCTCCCGCGCCTTTATGGCTGGGGGATATGGCATTGTGGATGTATTCCCGGGAAAAGAGGGCACGCTTCGGGTGATGGTTCGGAGCTGGACCTATGAGGGGCCGGCGCAGTACAGCTGGTTCCCGTTGGCCGGGGCCTGATGCCCGACCCGCCCGATGCAAACAAAAAAAGACCTCCGAATGGTTCGGAGGTCTTTTTTTTCAGGTTAGGATTCCGATTCGCCGAGCAGCTCCCGGAAGGCGCCGGCAAATTCGTGGACGCTGGCTCCGGCGGCATGGAGCAGCTGCTCCAGCCCACTGCGCAGTTCCCGGGTGAGGCCGGTGTGGAAATAGTCCTGCCGGTGAGCCTGTTCCAGCTCTTTACGCAGGCGGGAAAGCTCCCGGGGGTCGGGGCGCTTCTGCAGCAGGTCCATGCCCCGGCGAATGGCCCGGGCGTAGCCCTTCTGGGCTTTGGCGGCAAACTGCTCCACCATCTTTTGCTCGGCAGAGTCCTCCAGGAACTGCAGTTCGGCCAGGGTGCCGTCCCCCTCCATCTCCCGGATCTTCTGCAGGAGCTGGCGCATCCGGCGCAGGTTATCGGGGGTGTGAGGGAGAATGGCAATGCCGGGGTGCAGATTTTCTGCTCCGAGTTCCCGGAGCTTGCGCCAGAGATAGACCCGGCTGCGGCTGGAATCGCTGGGCAGGTGATAGGATAGGGCGATCCAGTAGAGTTCGCTCACGGCCCCGTCCACCTCCTTCGCTGGGGCTGTTCCCACAATTCGTATGCATCCATTGTAACGGGCGGGGAAAGGCTTGTCAATATCAGGGGGAGGGGTTGAGTTTTGAAAGAAATCCTGCATATTAAGATGGCAGGTGGTGAATATTCCTTCGATTTACCGAAAATCACGCTCTTACGCGGAAAATCTTTCAAAAACCCGGTTTTTTCCTTAACAAAGAAAATAAAATGTTGTATACTGAAGGGTATTAGATGCCGGATTTTCCGGCTTCTGATCGATTTGCCATTATTATGTTTCAAGCAGAAAGGAAGACAGAGTATGGATATTACCAAGATCTATGGCATCAAGGTATTCAGCGATGCCGTAATGTCCCAGAGACTGCCCCGCGATGTGTATGAGAGCCTGAAGCTGACACAGCGCATGGGCACCGAGCTCGACAGTACCATTGCCGGCGCCGTAGCGGCTGCCATGCGGGATTGGGCTGTGGAGAACGGCGCAACCCACTATTCCCACTGGTTCCAGCCGATGACCAACATCACCGCTGGAAAGCATGATGCTTTCATTATGCCTGATAATAATAATAATGGCAATGTTATTATGGAATTCTCCTCCAAGGACCTGATCCAGAGTGAGCCGGATGCCTCTTCCTTCCCCAACGGCGGCCTGCGCGCCACCTTTGAAGCCCGGGGCTATACCTCCTGGGATCCCACCTCGCCGGCCTTTATCCGGGATCAGACCCTGTTTATCCCCACCGCCTTCTGTTCCTATAACGGTCTGGCCCTGGATACCAAGACCCCGCAGCTGCGCTCGATGGCGGCCCTCAACAAGCAGGGCATCCGGCTGCTGCGCGCCCTGGGCAACACCACTTCCCGCCGTCTGGCTCCCTACTGCGGCAACGAGCAGGAATACTTCCTGGTGGACCGGCAGCGCTATGAGCAGCGCCTGGACCTGAAGCTCTGCGGCCGCACCCTCTTTGGTGCCAAGCCGGCCAAGACCCAGGAGCTGGACGACCACTACTGCGGACGGATCCGCATCCGCATTGCCGATTTCATGCATGAAGTGGACCGCCGACTGTGGGAACTGGGTGTTCCTGCCAAGAGCGAACACAACGAGGCTGCCCCGGCCCAGCACGAGCTGGCTTCGGTATTCGATATTGCCAATGTGGACTGCGACCGCAACCAGCTGGTGATGGAGGTGCTGCGCGTGGTGGCCAAGGAAAAGGGCCTGGCCTGCCTGCTGCACGAAAAGCCCTTCCGGGGCACCAACGGCTCGGGCAAGCACCACAACTACTCACTGGTGACCGATGACGGCATCAACCTGCTCTCCCCGGGCAAGAAGCCGGAGCAGAACCTGCAGTTCCAGCTGATGCTCTGCGCCTTTATCAAGGGTGTGGACGAATATGCCGACCTGCTGCGCCTCTCCTCGGCCACCGCCAGCAACGACCACCGTCTGGGCGGCTTTGAGGCCCCGCCGGCTATCATCTCCATCTTCCTGGGCGACTACCTGAGCAGCCTGCTCTACAAGACCGCCCACGGCGAGAACATGGTGCATGGCGACCGCAGCTATATGCGCATCGGCGCACCGGTGCTGCCCGGCGTGCTCAAGGACGACTCCGACCGCAACCGGACCTCGCCCTTTGCCTTCACCGGCAACAAGTTCGAGTTCCGCATGGTGGGTTCTACCCAGTCCGCTGCGGTGCCGGATGCCTTTATCAACACCATTCTGGCCGATGTGTTCCAGCAGTTTGCCGACCGGCTGGAGGAAGCCGGCCCGGAACAGCGCAATGAGACGGTGGTGGCCATCATCCAGGAGACCCTGGAGCAGCATGGACGCATCCTCTTCAACGGCAACAACTACTCCCAGGAGTGGGAGGAGGAGGCAGTCCGCCGCGGCCTGCCCATCTTCAAGACCGCTCTGGATGTGGCACCGGCCTATCTGGACGAGAAGAACATCGCCCTCTTTGAGCGGCAGCAGGTGTTCACCCGTCCCGAGTGCGAATCCCGGTATGAGATCCTGGTGGAGGGCATCGAAAAGGTGATCGGCATCGAGGCCCATGTGATGCTGGAGATGGCCGAGCGCCAGATCCTGCCCGCAGTGGTGAAGTATGCCGGGGAGCTGGCTGCCTCCTACGAGAACATGGCAAAGCTCAACCTCTACAACGATGAGCTGAAGGAGCAGATCGCCGCCCTCTCGAAGGACATCAGCGGCATCATCCAGGCCAACCGGGCACTGGAGGCATCGGTAAAGGCCGCCGAGCAGATCTGCTGCCATGCAGACAAGGCCCGTGCCATGGTGGACGAGGTGCGCACCAAGATGGACGCTCTGCGTGCCGTGTGCGACGACGCCGAGACCCATGTGGACAGCGCCTGCTGGCCCATGCCCACCTACACCGACCTGATGCATCGGGTATAACGGACCAAAACAAATCAAAAGGACCGGAGTCCCCTGCGGGGCGTCCGGTCCTTTTTGCGCGGGGGAATAGCAGGGGCAAGTTTTCCACAGACGGAGCAGGTCTGTGTGGAAAACCCAGCCTGTTTTTTCAAGGGGAGACCCTTCAAAAGCCCGGTGCAGCTCCCGATCGAGCCATGGTGGAAGCGATGGCAGTGGAATTTTTCTCCCGGGCAGGAGCTGGCAGAAAAAACGACCCGTCCCCGGGGGAACGGATCGTTTGAATTCTTTAGCCCTGATGGGCGGCATCGTACTTGGCGATTTCCTCGGCGATGATCTTCTGCAGGCGGGCGGCCTTGTCCGGGTCCAGCTCGATCCAGAGCTTCTCCCGGTCATAGATGGGGGTGAAGGCCTCGGCAGACAGACGGTTGGCTTCGGCGGTCAGGGCCTCCTTCTTAGCGGCATCGGCTTCGGCCTCGGCCTGGCGGCGCAGCTCACTAACCTGGGCAAACATCTCCCGATCCATGGGGACACTGCAGATGGAGCGGTAGGGCAGACCCACCGGGCTCTTGCCGGTGATGCGGGCAAAGGCACAGGCGGCGATGACATAGCTGCCATAGGGGGAGGCGTGTTCACCGTCCACCCAGTAGAGGTCGATGTCCTTTTCCTCCTGTTCCACACGCTGGAATACCTGCCCCACCGGCGAGCAGCAGACACCGGTCTTTTCCCGGAGGGCATCGAAGATATCGTACATCTTCTGCTGGTTTTCGGGGAAGCGGCGCTCGCACCAGGTGATGGTGGCGATGGGCTTGACCCCCTGAGCCCGGGCCAGCTCGACTACGCGGCTGCCGTCGGCCAGGGTCTCCTCCAGGGGCGGGCAGGGGTGAGCAGCCTGCTGGAACACCAGGTAATCGAAGTTGCCCTGCACCAGACCGTACCGCAGCTCCCACTGCTGGGAGAGGTGCCAGCTCAGATGCATACCCGGATGGGCCTGCATAACAACTTCGGCATCGATGCCGTTTTCCTGGCAGAACATCTTGAAGATCGTGGGCATATCATTGAAGAAGGTATGGCTGTTTCCCACAAACAGCACGCGGAGTTTTTCCATGTGGTACTGCACCTCGGTTTCGATGAATTTGCAGGAGACGGTTGGCCGCTCCTGCAGCTTCCCTTTATTATACAATCGGGACGGCATGGGTTGCAAGATAAAAGTGGATGGCTTTCATAAAAAACAGGACGAAACGGGGATTTTTGGCATTATGGAGAAAATGAGGAGCAGAAACCGTCACTTCTGACAAGGGCGGCTTGACACTGCCGGAACAAAGGGGTAAGATGAAACTAACAGCCCGGCAACAGGCACGGACGAACAGAAAAAGGAGCGATACAATACAATGAAAATTGCAGCAACATACGAGAACGGTCAGGTATTCGGGCACTTTGGCCACTGCCGTCAGTTCCTGGTGGCAGAGGTGGAGAACGGCCAGGTGACCCAGTCCGAGGTGGTGCCTGTTCTGGGCAGCGGCCACAGCGCTCTGGCAGACTTCCTACGCGGACTGGGCGTGGAAAAGCTGGTTTGCGGCGGCATTGGCGCCGGTGCCCGGGTGGCCCTGGCCCAGGCCGGCATTGAGCTGTTCCCCGGCGTGAGCGGCGACGCTCTGGCGGCAGTGGCACAGCTGGCAGCCGGCACCCTGGCCTTTGACCCCAACACCACCTGTGACCACCACCATGAGGAAGGCCACACCTGCGGCGAACACGACCACACCTGCGGCGGATTCTGCGGCAAGTAAGCCGTTAAACGCTGGCAGACAGAGAAAAAGAGCACCCTTCGGGGTGCTCTTTTTTTGCTTATTCGAGGAAACCGAAGTCGGTGAACGGAAAGACGGTGAACACCGCCCGGCTGATGATCTCGTCGGTTCTGATGTAGGGGTTATCCCAGTGGCGGGCATCGCTGGACCCGGAGCGGTTATCCCCCAGGAAGAAGCAGCAGTCCTCCGGTACCTGGAAGGTGCCGATGAAGCCGTACTCCTGATTCTTGACATAGGGCTCGTCCAGGCGGACATCGTTGATGTAGATGTTGCCGTTGCCCTCGATGCGCACCGTTTCGCCCGGCAGGCCGATGAGCCGCTTGATGAGCGTTTTATCCAGCTCCTCGCTGTGGAAGGAGTAGATCTCGCCGCGCTGCAGCTCATCGGTGTTGTACTCCCGCAGCGAAATGAGCACGCTGTGCTCGGCGATGGTGGGGATCATGCTGCCGGTGGGGACATAGGTGATGTTGATGACAAAGTTGAAGATCACAAGCAGAACGGCCACCTCGGCAACGAGGGGCAGCACCCAGCTTTTTACAAACTGCCGGAGATCGAACTTTGTGCTGGTGGTATCGGGTTCGACCGGTTCGCCGGTTTCGCCCCGTTCTTTTTTCTCGTTGGTTTCGTTTTCCATGGCGCTTCCTCCTCAGCTATCCAGCTTGAGCACAGCCATGAATGCCTCCTGCGGCACTTCTACGCTGCCAAACTGGCGCATCCGCTTCTTGCCTTCCTTCTGCTTTTCCAGCAGCTTCTTCTTTCGGGTGATGTCGCCGCCGTAGCACTTGGCCAGTACATCTTTGCGCAGGGCCTTGACCGTTTCGCGGGCGATGACCTTGCCGCCGATGGCAGCCTGGATGGGAATTTCAAACATCTGGCGGGGAATGTGCTCCTTGAGCTTTTCCACCATGGCGCGGGCGCGGGGGTAGGCCTTGTCCGCATGGATGATAAAGGACAGGGCGTCCACGCTTTCGCCGTTGAGCAGGATATCCAGCTTCACCAGCTTGGAGGCCTGGTAGCCGATCAGCTCATAGTCGAAGGAGGCATAGCCCCGGGTGCGGGACTTGAGGCTGTCGAAGAAATCGTAGATGATCTCGTTGAGGGGGAGGCGGTAGTGCAGCTCCACCCGGTCGGTGTCCAGGTACTTGGTATCGATGTACTCGCCCCGGCGCTCCTGACACAGCTCCATGATGTTGCCGATGTACTGGGCAGGGGTGAAGATGCTGGCCTTGACCATGGGTTCCTCGGCCGAGGCGATGGTGGAGGGGTCGGGGTAGTTGGTGGGGTTGTCGATCTCCAGGTCGGTGCCATCGGTGAGGTGGATCTTGTAGACAACGCTGGGGGCGGTGGTGATGAGGTCGAGGTTGTATTCCCGCTCCAGGCGCTCCTGAATGATCTCCATGTGCAGCAGACCTAGGAAGCCGCACCGGAAGCCAAAGCCCAGGGCGATGGAGGTCTCCGGTTCATAGGAGAGGGCGGCATCGTTGAGCTGCAGCTTTTCCAGGGCGTCCCGGAGGTCGGGATACTTGGCGCCGTCCACCGGATAGATACCCGAAAAGACCATGGGGTTGACCTTCCGGTAGCCGGGCAACGGCTCGGCGGCCGGAGCTGAGGCCAGGGTGACGGTATCGCCCACCCGGGTATCGGCCACGCTCTTGATGCTGGCGGTGAGGTAGCCCACCTCGCCCGAACGGAGCTCGCCGCAGGGGATCATGGAGGTGGCGCCCATGTGGCCCACTTCCACTACGGTGAACTCGGCACCGGTGGCCATCATGCGGATGCGGTCACCGGCCTTGACCTTGCCGTCCACCAGGCGGATATAGACGATGACACCGCGGTAGCTGTCGTAGTAGCTGTCGAAGATGAGCGCCCGGAGGGGGTCGGCGCTGGTGTCCAGAGGGCCGGGAATATCGGTGACGATGCGCTCCAGCACCTCCTCCACATTCAGGCCGGTCTTGGCCGAGATGCGGGGAGCATCCAGTGCCGGAATGCCGATGACATCTTCGATTTCATGGGCGACCCGTTCGGGATCGGCGGCGGGCAGATCGATTTTATTGATGACCGGGACGATCTCCAGATCGTGCTCCAGGGCCAGGTAGGTGTTGGCCAGGGTCTGGGCTTCGATGCCCTGGGAGGCATCTACCACCAGTACAGCGCCTTCACAGGCGGCCAGCGACCGGGATACTTCATAGTTGAAGTCCACATGGCCGGGGGTATCGATGAGGTTGAAGATGTAGTCCTTGCCGTCCTTGGCGTGGTAGCGCAGGTTTACTGCCCGGGCCTTGATGGTGATGCCCCGCTCCCGCTCGATGTCCATGTTGTCCAGCAGCTGTTCCTCCATATCCCGGCGGGCGACCGTCTCGGTGTTTTCGAGGATGCGGTCGGCCAGGGTGGATTTGCCGTGGTCAATGTGGGCGATGATCGAAAAATTGCGAATATCGTCGCGTCGTGTTGCCATAAGCTCTTCTCTCCTGCTTCAAAATGCCTTCAAAATGGCTTCAATGCTAATAAATCAGTATATCACAGAACTGCGCTCCGGCGCAAGGGTTCATCGGGATTTCGGTGGGGTCCGGCCCAGCCGCACTGCCTGGCAGAGATACCACCCCTGGCTTCCGAACAAGCTGCCCAGAAACGCAGGCCACCACCACCCCGGCAGCGGCCGGTAGGTGAGTGGCCAGACGGTGAGAAAGGCAAAGACCAAGGCAATGACCAGCTGCAGAACGGTGAGCATCTCGCCCAGCAGGGCATAGAGCGCCGGACGGGTGCGATCGGTGACCGGAAGGCCGGTGAAGCTCCACCCCCCGGGGGAAGTGCCGAGTGACCAGAAGGAGCAGCCAGATTCCCCAGCCGATGCCCAGCAGCAGCCCCAGAGAACTGCGCCCCGACCAGCTGTCGATTTCGCCGCCCAAGCCATAGTGGGATGGCAGACGCACCGGTAGGCTGTCCCAGTTTGCCAGAAGATATGCAGTCACGCCCAGCAGCGCTGCAGCACCCGCTGCCCGGAGAAGCTTTTCCCGGCGGGACAGAGGCTGACGACTGGGGGCATCGGGGTTATAGATGGCCATGGAGATCCCCTCCTTTAATAAAAGCACCTCTATTATCATACGGGTTTTGGGGCGGGGGTACAAGCAGAAGAATGTAAAAAATTTTGCTGGGAAATAAAAAACACCCCGGCGGGGGTGTCCCGCCAGGGCGTTTCTGGCAGCAGGGCCTCAGTGTCCCCGGTGCTTCTGCTGCTGTTTCTTCCGGTGCAGCCGGTATTTTTCCCGGGCTACGTCCCGGCGCTCCCTTGCCGTCTGCTGACGGCGTGTCTGCTTTTCGGCTTCCCGCCCCGCTGCCGCCGCGGCCCAGGCCTTCTTTCCGGCCGGGCGCTGCTGCGCCCGGGCTATCTGGCGCTGCCGCCGCTTGGGGTTCTGTGCCTCCGGCCGGCGGGCCAAAGCCTCTGCGGCCGGGGTGGTGTGCAGCCGGGGCAGCTGATGCAGCACCCAGAGCAGGACCTCCGGTTCGGTGGGTTCGGCCCCAAAGACCACTCGGCCCACTTCGTACCGGCTGTCCTCCCAGCGCTCCAGCGTCCCGACCCACCAGGGCGGGGAAAATTCCACAGTCAAACGCGAACAGAGCATATCCGCTTCCTCCTTTTTGTTCCGGCTGTGCCGGTGGGTGAAGCGGGAACGGACAACCAAAGGAGGCAGGTTACTGACTGGCCGGGATCTCCCCCGGCAGCGCCCGGACTACCGACCGGACTGTGTTTTTATCCCGCGCTATCAGTCCAGCAGTCCCTTCCGGGACAGCCAAACAGCAGAAGATTAGCCCCAGAGCAGCAGGGGAATGAGAGAGCCTTCCAGCAGGAAGCCCTGGGGGGTGAGGGCGACGGCGCGCCCGGTGACGGTGCAGAACGGCTTCAGCTCCGGGCGGCTGGCTCTCTGAATCAGCGCCCCGGCATCAAACCCGGGACAGGCTTGCTCCAGCGCCGTGCAGTCCAGCCCTTCGCAGAGGCGCAGCGCCATGGCTACCCGCTCCTCGGGGGAGCCGGCTTCCCCCTCGTCCTCACAGAGGGACCAGGGGTGTTTTGCGGAGAGAAAGGCATCGATGTCCCGGGGAAAGGCGAACCGCCGCCCCCCGAAGCAGGAGGCTGCTGCCGGGCCGAGGCCGAGATACTCCTCGCACCGCCAGTACTTGAGATTGTGGCGGCTTTCGTACCCTGGCCGGGCAAAGTTGGAGATCTCATACTGGCGGTAGCCCAGCCGTTCCAGCTCGGCAATGGCGGAGAGGTAGATCTGCCGCTGGGTCTCCTCGTCGATGTCCGACTCGGTGTAGCGGGCGGCATAGGGGGTGCCTTCCTCCAGCTGGAGCATATAGGCCGAGAGATGCACCGCCCCCAGCTGGGCGGCAAAGCGGATGGAGCCCAGCACCTCCTCCACCGTCTGGTGGGGCAGGCCGAGCATCAGGTCGAGGGAGAGGTTTTCAAACCCTGCCGCCCGGACGATCTGCACCGCTTCGGCTGCCTTTTCCGCCGTGTGGGTGCGCCCCAGGTCCCGGAGCTGGGCCGGGTTTGCCGACTGCAGCCCCATGGAGATGCGGTTGAAGCCTCCCGCCCGGAGGGTGGAAGCCATCTGGGGTGTGATGGCGATGGGATTGGCCTCCAGGGTGATCTCGGCATCGGGGGCGAGGGTGTACCGCTGGCGGATACCCTCCAACAGGGTGCAGAGCCGGGCAGCTCCCAGCATGGTGGGGGTGCCGCCGCCGAAGTAGACGGTATCCACCTGGCTGCCGGCCGGGAGCGGCGCGGTGTTCAGCGCATGGAGCAGGGCGGTGGTATAGGGGGCAAAGAGATCCCCTCGACCGGCCATGGTATAGAAGTCGCAGTAGTCGCAGCGCTTCTGGCAGAAGGGAATGTGCAGATAGAGTCCGGCGGACATGGCAGTCACCTCACGGTCGTGTTTTCTCTCCCCAGTATAGCACGGCCCGGAATACCGCTCAAGGGGGAGGGAAAATTCCACCGGCAGACTGCACAGGTTCCGATGGCGAACTAATGTTCGGATTGGCGGAAAGGGAGAAAACTGCGAAAAAAGTTTGAAACCCGCCGATTTGGGGGCGGATTCCTGCACAGGAAGGGTGGTTTTCCGGGGTGGGTGAGAGCGTTTTTCTCACCCGAGGGGAGAGGCGCTTGGGCCATGGAGAGGAGGTGACGCCAATGGATCGGGAAAAACTGCGCCGGGAGGCGGTGCGGCAGCTGCGCCGGCTTGCCACCGGCAGTCCGGTGGAAAAACTGCACATCGCCCAGGGAGAGGACGGCAGCCCGGCACTGACCCTTTCGGGGGTGGAGCCGTGTTTTCTCACCGGGGTAAAGCGGGGGAAAAATGGGGTGGAGCTGAGCTTCTACAACCGCCTGGAGGCCATCGATCGGCTGCTGGAACTGGCTGGCCCCGGCGGGGACGATCTGATGGAGCAGCTGGGGCTTTCGGACTGGAATGGCACAGGCGATGAGTAGCCGCCGGAGCAACCCGGTGCGCTGGTCGGACAAACAGAAGCAGGTGCTGGGCTGGTGGCGCAGTCCGGCCCTCCGTCAGCGGTACGATGCCATCATCTGCGATGGGGCGGTGCGCTCGGGCAAGACCACCTGCACCGGGCTCTCCTTTCTGGCGTGGGCGCTCTGCTGCCAGCCGGGGCAGGACATCGCCCTCTGCGGCAAGACCATCCGCTCGCTCCGGCGCAATCTGGCCGAGCCACTCTTTGAGCGGATGCGCCAGCTGGGGATCCACTGCCGGGAAAAGGTTTCGGAACACTATGCCGACCTCACCTGGGGCAGCCGCACGGTGCGGGTCTACCTCTTTGGCGGACGGGACGAGTCCTCGGCGGCGCTGATCCAGGGTATGACCCTGGCCGGGGTGCTCTTTGACGAGGTGGCACTGATGCCCCGCTCCTTTGTGGAGCAGGCATTGGCCCGCTGTTCGGTGGAGGGGGCGACCTTCTGGTTCTCCTGCAACCCGGAACACCCGGAGCACTGGTTCTATAAGGAGTGGATCCAGGAGGCGGAGGAACACCGGGCGCTCTACCTGCACTTTACCATGCAGGACAACCCTGCTCTGTCACCCCAGGTGATCCGCCGGTACGAGCGGATGTACAGCGGGCGGTTCTACGAGCGGTTTGTGCTGGGCAAGTGGACAGCCCCCGAAGGGCAGATCTACGATATGTTCTCGGCCGAGCGGCACATTGTTCCGGCCGGGAATCAGAACTGGCAGCGGCTGGTGATCAGCTGCGACTACGGCACCGTGAACCCCATGTCCATGGGGCTGTGGGGGTTGTGGGGCGGAGTGTGGCACCGCATCCGGGAGAGCTGGTACGATGCCCGTGCCGAGGGCAGCCGCCGCACCGACGAACAGCACTACGAGGCCCTCCGTCGGCTAGCCGGGGAGTTTTTCCCTGGGGAGATCGAGGCGGTGGTCATCGACCCATCGGCGGCGAGCTTCATCGAATGTGTGGAGAGCCACCGGGAGTTCCGGGTGGTGCGGGCGGACAACCGGGTGCGGGAGGGCATTGCCGCGGTCAGCCGCTGGCTGGCCGAGGGGAAGCTCCGCTTTGACCCGGGGTGCGAGCAGTGCATCCGGGAGTTTTCCCTCTACCGCTGGGAGGACGGCGGCAGCGAGCGGCCGGTGAAGGAGCAGGACCACGCCATGGACGACCTGCGGTACTTTGTGATGTACTGCGAACAGGAGGAAAAGCCCGGCGGCTTCTGTGCCGCCCGGGTAGAACGCACAAGGAGGGAACAGTAGCATGATGGAAACACTCACCCGGCTCTGGCGAAAGGCGCCCCAGCCGGCAGTGCTGCAGCTATCCCGGGGCCGGGAGGCGGATTGGGCCGAGCTGCAGCTTCCCCAGGCCCGGCGCCGGCTGTGCCGGGAGATCCGCCGGAAGGTGCCGGTGGCCGATGCCGCCCTGGACAAGATTGTCCGGCTCACCGGGGAATTTACCGTACACAGCGAGGACCCCCGAGTGGAGGAGGAGCTGCGCCGCTTCTGCCGGGAGATCGCCATCGGCGCCGGACGGCAGGGGCTGCGAAATCTGATGGAACAGTACCTGAGCAGCCTGCTCACCGATGGAACGGCGGTGGCGGAGATGATCCCGGCCGCCGATGGTTCCGGGCTGGGGGCGGTGCTGCTCTGCCCGGCGGAATCGCTGGTGGTGCGCCGGGCGGAAAACGGGGTGGACCTGCAGTTTTATGCCGCCCGAAACGGCCTTGCCGGCGAGGCGGTGCGCTGGCCGGAGCTAATCCTGTACACCCCGCTGGACCCCGAAGCCGGTGAGGTGTGGGGCCATTCGGTGCTGGAGGGGCTGGAGGCGGTGAGCCGGGTGTGGGAGCAGATCCTGCGCTCCACCGCCCAGAACTTTGAGCGAGCGGGCAGCCTGCGCTATGCGGTGACCTACCGCCCCGGCGAGGGGGAGCGCATCAACCCCCGAGAAGTGGCCGAGACCATGGCCCGGGAATGGCGGGCCGCCATGGAGGGCGGCGGCAGCAGCGTCAGCGACTTTGTGGCGGTGGGCAATGTGGAGATCCGGGTCATCGGAGCGGACAGCCCCATTCTGGATACCGAGGTGCCGGTGCGCCAGCTGCTGGAACAGATCGTGGCCAAGCTGGGGGTGCCGCCCTTCCTGCTGGGGCTGCACTGGTCCACCACCGAGCGCATGAGCCGCCAGCAGGCCGACCTGCTCACCAGTGAGCTGGAGCGGTACCGCAGCCTGCTCACCCCGGTGGTGCGGCGGATCCTGGACACCCACCTGCGGCTGTGGGGGCACACCGCTCCCTTTGCGGTGGAGTGGCAGGACATCAGCCTGCAGGACACCGCCGAGCTGGCTCAGGCCCGCTACGACAATGCCCGTGCTGCTGTGCTGGAACAGCAGCTGACTGAGAGAGGAGAGAGAGTATGAGTGAATCCACAGCGGCGCTGCCGGGCGTGCCCACCCAGGACGAACTGGAACAGATCCGCCGGTACACCCGACGGGACTTTGCGCCGGAGGAGCTGTACATCTTCCCGGCGGTGCTGTGCGACAACCAGATCGACCGGGACGGCGAGCGATTTTCCCGGGACTGCCTGCGGGAGCTGGCGGCGCTCTTTGTGGGGGTGACTGGCGTCTTTGATCACCGGGCTTCGGCCGAGGGGCAGCATGCCCGTATCTTTGCCGCCCGGGTGGTGGAGGACCCCAGCCGCCCCACCAACTGCGGCGAGCCCTATACGGCGCTGCGGGCGGAGATCTATATGCCCCGGAATGAACAGACCGCCGGGCTGATCGCCGAGATCGATGCCGGCATCAAAAAGGAAGTGAGCGTGAGCTGTGCAGTTTCCCGGAGCGTCTGCTCGGTGTGCGGCGAACCGGCCGGCACCTGCAGCCATCGGCGGGGCAAACGCTATGGGGAGATCCCCTGCCATGTGCTGCACTGCTCCGCCAGCGATGCCTACGAGTGGAGCTTTGTGGCGGTGCCGGCCCAGCCCCTGGCCGGTGTGACCAAGAGCATCCGCCGTACCCGTGCAGGGGTCGGAGCAGAGGGTGCTGCCGGGGACGGCGACCTGCTGGAACTGGGCAGAGCCTACCAAAAGCAGCTGCAGGAGGAGTATGTGCGCTGCTCCCTCATCGCGCTGCCCGAACTACCCGAGGAGGCTGCCCGCCGCCAGGCGCAGGAGCTTTCCGCCCAGGGGCTGCTGCTCCACACCCGTGCCCTGCAAAAGGCGGCTTCCCGCCGGATGCCGGTGGCCTCCCAGCTGCTGGGGGAGCTTCCGGCTGACCCGACCCCGGCAGCCGACCCGGACACTGTAAACCGTCCGTTCCGACTGGAGCGGCCCACCCATGTATAAAAGGAGGAAGTTATCCATGAATATCTCTCTGAATGGCTATGGCACTGGTTATGCCACCCTGGAGGCCGCCAAGGGCCTTACCGAAGGCGTTCTTGCCAAGATTTCCGCAAACCGCACCGCTGCTGCCGCCGGCGACGGGGAGGCCTTTATCGGGCCGGTGCTGTCGGTGCGGGACGGCCTGGTGCTCTGCCAGCTTTCCGGCATCTGCACGGTGGCCTACACCGGCAGTGCCCCGGCGCTTGGCTATACCGCCCTGGCCGCCAATGCCTCCGGCGGTGTGAAAACGGCGGAAACCGGTGGCCGCATCGTGCTGGTCACTGCGGTGGACCCGACAGCGATGACCGCCGAAATTTTGCTGTGATGGCCTGTGGCCTGAAATGAAAGGAGAATGTTTGATGTCTGCTTACCGTGAAATGAAGATCGACAAATCCCTGTACCAGCGCCGGGGCGGTTTCTTCCGTGCCCTGGAGGAGATGGACCCCTCGGCCGATTACCGCGGCACCGACCTGGAGCAGCTCACCGCCTTTGAGCGCCAGCTCAAGCGCTTTGACATCCATGTGAGCGGCAGCGCCAGCGACCCGGTGGAGAAGTTCTTCCGCACCAGCGAGAGTGCGGTGCTGTTCCCGGCCTACATCGGTGCGGCGGTGGAACAGGGTATGCAGAGCCGGGATATCCTCTCGGCCATTGTGGCGGCAAAGACCGAGATCGACTCGATGGACTACCGCTCGATTTTGCCCCTGCCCGATGCCGCCGACCGCACCCTGGCCGATGTGGCCGAGGGCGGCTTCCTGCCTGAGACCGAGATCCGCCTGAAGGAAAATCTGGTGCATCTGCGAAAGAGGGGCCGGATCCTCAAGGCCTCCTACGAGGCCATCCGCTTCCAGCGCCTGGACCTGTTCGCCGTGGCCCTGCGCCAGATCGGCGCCCAGATCGCCCGGACTGCGGTGGAGGACGCGGTGAAGGTGCTCATCGAAGGGGACGGCAACGAAAATCCTGCCGAGGTCATCGAGACCGCCGGCAGCGGCACCCTGACCTATGCCGACCTCTGCACCCTGTGGGGCAAGTTTGAGGACTATGAGATGAATGTGCTGCTTTGCAGCCCTGAGGTGGGCAACAAGATCCTCTCGCTGGAGGAGCTGCGCCAGCTGGGAGACGGCAACCGCTTTACCGGCCCGGGCACCTATGCCACCCCCTTTGGTGCAATGCTCATCAAGAGCTCGGCGGTGCCGGCCGACACCGTCATCGCCCTGGACAAGAACTGCGCCCTGGAGATGGTGACCGCCGGCGGCGTCGGGGTGGAGTACGACAAGGTGATCGACTGCCAGACCGAACGGGTGGGCATCACCTGTATCACCGGCTTTGCCAAGCTCTATCCCGATGCGGTGAAGGTGCTGAAGATCAAGGCGTAATCTGCGCCGGCATGTGAAAGGAGGGACTGCCTGTGGAAGAACAGGAGGTTTTGCGGCTGTTCGGGCTGTTTATGGGGCTTTCGGAGGAGGAGGCTGCCGGGTGGGCGGTGCTGTGCCGCAGCGCCATGGCCGAACTGGCCGGACGGCTGCGCCCGGGGGTGGACCCGGCCTCGGCAGCCAACCGGGAGCGGCTCTGTGCCGCTGCTGCCGCCCTGGCTGCCTACCGCTGCCACCTGCTCAGGGCCGGACGCAGCCCGGACAGCCTCCGGGTGGGGGAGATCGCCCTCACCACCGGGGGCGGCGGATTGAGCGCTGCCGCAGCGCTCCAGCGGGAGTATCTGACGGCGGTGGGGGACCTGGTGGACACCGGGGCGTTCTGCTTTGAACGGGTGAAAAGCCATGGAGCGTGAGGTGCGGCACCTGGTGAGCCAGGCACTGGACAGCCTGGCGGTGGATGCCCGGCTGCACACGGCGGCTGCGGCAGACCCCCTGCCGGTGCGGCTGGTGCTGCAGCCGGTGGTCGACCGGAACAAGAGCTACCTGGAGGGCACCCAGACCCCACTGGGCGGCTACGGACAGAACTACGGCATCGGCTACCTGCCAGCCGGGCCGGAGAGCCTGACCATGCAGCCGGACGACTGGCTGGAGGCAGGGGGAGAACGGTGGAGGGTGCGCCGTCGGGAGGTGTTTTCCCTGAAGGGGGAGGCGCTCTACCTGTGGTGCGTGCTCACAAAGGAGGAAGAAAATGGCGGCACTGTATGACCTGCGGGAGGAACTGACCGAGCTGCTCCGGCTGGGGCTTTCCGGAGTGGTGGTACTGGGGGAGTACCCCGGCGAGGGAAAGCGCTACCCCCAGGCGGTGACATCGGTGGCAGTGGGCATTGCCGGGGCGGTGCTGGAAAAGCTGGATTACCTGGGGGAACAGGAGGCTGGGGAACAGACCGGGCGCCGGTGGGAGACCCATCTGCAGCTGGAGCTGAGTGTGCCCCGGCAGGCCGGAGCCGGCGAGCTGTACCGGCTCTTTGACCGGGCGGCAGGGCTGCTGCTCACCTACGGCGGCCGGTATGGGCTGCGGGAGGTGGAATGCGGCGCGGTAAAATACCTGCGGGAGCGGGACTGCTTTGCCCTGCCCTGCACCGCCCGATGCCTCCGGGAGGAGAGCGAACTGCACCCCGGCACCGCTCTCACCGGATTTGAAGTGACAAGGAGGAGTGACTGATGGAAGAAAAACTGCGCCCGGGGGTGTTTTCCAGTTACAGCGCCGGCGGGCAGCCGGGCGGCTGGGGCAGACGGCTTGCCGGGC
>CAKWRB010000001.1:17057-23104 GCA_934845495.1 uncultured bacterium | reverse complement strand
CTGATCGTTTCGGGGGTGACGGCGCCGGGAGTTCCGGCGTGGGTGGCAACCGGGGCCGAAGCTGCCAAAGTTCTGGCTGCCCCGGAGGAGAAGGCGGCACTGGCTGCCTGTGAACTGCTGCTGGCCACCGGCGCCGGAAAGGTGTGGCTCTGCCCGGTGGCAGAGGGCGGCTGGCAGGCGGCCTTTGACCTGGCCGGAGCCGAGACGGAACTGGATACCCTCCTCTGCGACTGCCAGGGGGAGGCAGAGGCCAGAGCCTTTGCCGCTATGCTCACCAATGCGGCAGCCGACCGCAGGGAGCGGGTGGGGGTCATTGCTTCCGCCGAAGATAAGGCCGCTCTGGCCCTGGCGGCGGCAGTGAACTGCGAGCGTGTGATGATTGCCGCCGGCAGCGGCATCTACCAGGGCTGTAACGCTCCGCTCTGTCTGGCGGCGGCGGTGGCCGGGAAGCTGCTGGGGCGCTCTGCCCCGGACGAGAGCCTCTCCGCAGCGGTGCTGGAGGAGCTGGAAGCGGTTTCTCCCACTCGGACCGAACCGGAGATCGAAGCACTCCTCCGGGGCGGCGTGGTGCCGGCGGAGTGGGTGGGGAACCGGGCGGAGTGCATCCGCGGGGTGACCACCCGAACCCGGAACGGTTCTGCGCCGGACAGTACCTGGCGGGACATCACCACCCTGCTGACGGTGGACCACATCATGCAGGCGGTGCGGCAGATGCTCACCGAAAAGCTGCGCGGAGTGCGCTCCTCCCAGCAGTCGCTGGAGAGCGTGGCCTCCCAGGTGACGGTGCTGCTCCGGCAGAAGGAAGAGGAGGGGCTGCTGGCCGACTGGAGCGACCCGGTGGTCTACACCCGGCCGGAAGACGCCTCGGTGTGTGTGGTGGAGCTCTCCTTCGCGGTGGCCCGGGTGGTAAGCCGCATCACCGTCACCGCTTCCATCACACTCTGACCGTAGAAAGGAGGGAAGAAGATGGCAGTATTTCCCACTGCAAAGGATATTTACATTGAAGTGGAGGGCAGGCGGCTGGCAGCTGCCCAGAGCTATCGGGTGAAAACCACCCGGGACGCCCGGTTTGTGGAGAGCTTTGGCTCGGCGCAGCCGGCAGGCACGGTAGCGGGCCAGCCCCGGCACACCATCGAACTCACCCGGCTGCAGGTGGTGGGGGAGGCCGGGCCGGATTTTCAGGCGCTGAGCGATTTTACCATCGTCATCGTCAAGCCGGACCGCAAGATCCTCTTTACCGGTTGCCAGTGGAGCGGTGTCACCGAACAGGCCGCCAGCTCCGACCCGGTGTGTGAAACGCTTACGGCGGTGGCTGCCGCCCGACTGGAGGTGAGCCTGTGACCGATGTGACCCAGCTGAAACTGCATCCGCTCACCGCCTGGGACGAGGTGAGCTTTGCCCGGCGCATGGCCCGGGTGCTGGCGCTGGTCCTGCCCGATGTGGGGGACCTGGCCGCTGCCGAGGCACTGGCCAAAAACTGCGTCACCGTGTTCTGCGCGGTGCGGGGCGCCATTGAGGAGGTGCGCACCCCCGAAGACCTGCTCTACCGCCTGACCCTGGACGAGATCGCCCGGCTGGCCGAGCGGTATGCCCGTCTGCAGGACGGCTGGTGCGACCGGGAAGGGGGCGAGGCCGATGCGCCCGACCCTTGCTGAGGCGCTGCGCCGCCAGATCGCCGCGGCTGCTCCATCTGCGGCGGAGGAGACAGAACCCCCGGTGTGGAAACCCACCCTGACCGGGGAGATACGACCCCCGGAAGCCGTGCGCCCACCCCAGGCGGAACCGCTTGCCCCTCTGCCGGAACGGAGGAGCTGCCCTGCTGCCGAGGGGGAGATCCGCCGGGCAGCGGCCAGGGCTCCGGTGCCCGACCCGGAGGGACTGCTGCCCTATGAGAGGAGGAACCACCCATGGACACTGTACAGGTGAGCTATGGCACCTATGTATTTTCCCCGAACCCCGGGGCGGTGACGGTGCAGAACCGCCGCACTGTGGTGACCGAACCGCTGCCCGGCGGCGGAGAATGGCTGACCGTGACCGGCAGCGCACCCCGAAGTGTGCAGCTGCAGGGACAGCTCTGGGCCGGAGATGCCGAGGGCGCCCTGCGCCAGTATGAGGCGCTGCGCAAGGTGTACGAGGCCGGCGGCACCCAGGTGCTGTGTGTACCGGGGCATCCGCCCTTCTATGCGCTGTTCACCGCGCTCACCCTGCAGGCCGAAGGGGACGGACGGGTGCTGGATTACACCGCCCAGTTCCTGGAGGGAGGTGAGCTGCTGTGACCGTGACCTTCTTTGCCCTGGACGGGACCCGATGGGAGAGCAGCCGGGTGCTGGCAGCGATGGCTGACTGGCAGTCGGGCAGTCCGGCGGCCCGGTTTTCGGCAGTGCTGCCCGGTGCGGACTGGCCGGAGGAGCTGGTCACCGTCCGGTGGCAGGACGACCGGGGCTTTACCCTCTTTGAGGGATACCTGGACACCGCCGACCGGGTGCTGGATGCCGATGGCCCCCGGCTGGAGCTGACCGCCCGCAGCGCCGGAGGCTACCTCCTGGACAACGAGGCCCTGCCCATGAGCTACGATGCGGTGGGGCTGGACGGCTTCTGCCGCCGCTACCTGGACGGGTACGGCATCTTCCGGCGGGGATTTTCCCATTCTGGGCAGATCCCCTACACCGTTCCCAAGGGGCAGAGCGAGTGGGAGGCACTGTGCGGTTTTACCCAGGCGCTCACCGGGGCTTTTCCCTACCTCAGCCGGGAGGGGAAGCTCTGCCTGCTGCCCCGAACCGGAGAGCGGATCCTGCTCTCCAACCGCCAGCCGGAGGGGGTGCGGTTCCTCTCCCGGAGTTTGGCAGAACACCGGAGCAGCCCGGTTTCCAAGGTGCTGGTCCGGGACCGGAACGGTTACTACCCCACCGAGTTCGGCAACCGACGGGCCCAGGAGCTGGGAATCCGCCGCAAGCGCTATCTGATCCCGCCCACCCAGTACGAGGACGGCAGGGAGGACGCCCCCACCCTGCTGCGCCGGGCGATGGCGGGCTACCGCCAGGGCAAGGCCGAACTTCCCGGGCTGGAAACCGGGGTGTTCCTCGGTGACCGGGTGCAGTTTGACGAGGGCCGGGAGTGGCTGGTGACCCGGGTGCGGTGGGAGCAGAACGGCAGCACCGCTTGCACCCGGCTGGAATTGGGGGACCCGGACTACGCCGACCTCTACGGATAACAGAAAGGAAGATGACCATGCAAAAGGAAGAATGCCGGCTGCAGATGGCTGCGGCCGGGGAGAATGGGATGCTTGTCACTGGGGAAGTCCGCCGGGACACCGTGTGGTTCCTGCCGCCGGGCTATGCCGCCTGCCCCGAACCGGGCAGTGCGGTGCTGGCAGCGGAACTGGGCGGCGGCCCCCTGGCGCTGGGAGTTCCGGCACAGACGGCGGAGCTTCGCCCCGGAGAGGTGTGCCTCACCGCCGGGGCAGCCACACTGCGTCTCTGTCCCGATGGGCGGGTCTACCTCAACGGGGTGGAGATCACCCCCGAGGGCACAGCACAGAGAGGGGGAACCGACCATGGATCTGCTGCTCCATAACGGGGACCTGCTCCCCGGAGCGGACGGAGAGCCGCTGACCGTCACCGGCCTGGCCGAGCTGCGCCAGCGTGTGATGATCCGCCTGTGCAGCCGCCGCAGCGGATTTGCCCCCTATCCGGGGCTGGGCAGCGACCTGTACCGCCTGGGCCGGGCCGACCAGCAGCGCATCCGGGCGGCGGTGGAGGAGGCGCTCTGCCCCCTGGCCGGAGTGACGGTGCTGGGAATCCGTCTCCGGCCGGAAGCGGATCAGCTGGAGGTGCAGGTGGAGCTGGAGGCGGACGGCCTCCGGGAGAGCACCGGCCTGCTGCTGAGCCTGTAACACAACAAAAGCCCCCGGAATGGGGAAAGGGAGGAATGAATTTGGAAAGCGGTTATCTGTCAGCCATGCGGGCTGAATACAGGCGCCTCACCGGCACCCTGCCGGGGGAGGACAGCGATATTGGAATCCGGATGGCACTGCTGGCCAACCAGCTGGAACTGCTGGAGGAGGAACTGACCGCCCTGAAGCGGTCAGCTGACCCCGAGACGGCTGAGGGCGCCATGCTCGACCGCCATGCCGACAGCCGGGGTCTCCGGCGCAAGGAGGCCGCTGCGGCCACCGGCATGCTGCGCTTTCGCCGGAAGGGGGCAGCGGCCCAGGAGATTCTGCTGCCCCAGGGGTTGGTGGCTGCCACCACCGGAGCGGAGCCGGTACGGTTTATCACCACCGAGGCCGGGCGCATCGCAGCCGGGGAGACCGAAGCGCTGATCCCGGCCCAGGCGGAGCAGCCGGGCAGCGGCGGCAATGCGGCAGCCGGAAGCATCACCCTGCTGGTGACGGCGGTGGGCGCTGTGGAGGAGGTGGAAAACCCCCAGGCCTTTTCCGGCGGACAGGACGCGGAAACCGACGAGGAGCTGCGCAGCCGCCTGCTGGCAAGCTATCATGCGGTATCCAACGTCTCCAATGCCGCCTACTACCAGCGGCTGGCCCTGGCACAGGACGGGGTGGAGTCGGTGCAGGTGATCCAGCGCCCCCGGGGCGGCGGCAGTGTGGATCTGGTGGTAGCGGGCGCCGGTGCCGCAGCCCCGGAGACGGCGGTGCAGGCTCTGGCAGAACGGGTGGCCCACCAGAGGGAACTGGGGGTGGATGCCCGGGTGACCGCCGCCGGGGAACAGCCCTGCCCGGTGACGCTGGAGCTGTTCCCCCGGGAAAACTACACCTTTGAAGATGTGAAGGCCCAGGCCGAAGCAGCCCTTCGGGAGTTGTTCCGGGAGCTGGCGGTGGGGCAGCCCCTCTACCGGGCGCGGATCATCGGGGCGGTGATGGGGATGCCCGGGGTGGAGAACTGCCGCCTCACTGCGCCGGAAGCCGACCGACCCGGGTCGGAGCGCAGCCTCATCACCCTGGGACAGGTGACGGTGACAAAGGGGGCGGCGGTATGAGATTCGGGACCCGCGCAGCCCTGAGCCCGGCAGGACTGGCAAGCATGACCGCCCTGCTCGATCCGCTGCGCCTTTACGACCTCTCGGAGGGGAGCCATATATTCCGGGAGCTGCAGGCCTATGCCGCTGGGCTGGAGCTGTTCCGCCAGCGGCTGGAGCGCTGCCGGGACGACCTCTTTCTTGCCACCTGCAGCCTGGAACGGCTTGCCCGGTGGGAGGAGCTGCTGGATCTGCCGGTGGCCCGCTCCGGGGAGGCCAGCCGCCGGGAGATGGCAGCGGTCAAGCTCTCCCTGGGCGAGGGGGACTTCACCCCCGAGGGCATCCGCCGGTCGCTGCTGGCGGCCGGGCTGGAGGCAGCGCTGCAGGAGGAGTTTTCCCGGCGGCTGATCCGGGTCACCGATGCCCGGATCATCGGCGGATACCAGACACTGGACGAGGTGAAACAGCAGGTGCGCCGGATGCTGCCGGCCCATCTGGAGGTGGAATTTGATATAGGAATCCTGACCTGGGAGATGTTCGAGGGGTTCGGGCTGAACTTTGCCGCCTGGGACCGCCGGGACTTTACCTGGGAATGGTTCGACCTCAACGGCGATAAATTGGGAGGGGAATGAGATGCCGAGTACAGCCAAGACCAAGACGCTCCGGCTCAACCAGTTTGTGGGGAGCGACAAGCCCAAAATGGACGATTTCAACTATGACAACACCCAGCTGGAGACGGTGGTGGGGGGACATCTTGCCGATGCTCAGAAGCACCTGACCAGCGAGGAGCGCAAGGCCTGGTCCCAGCCGGCCTGCGAGCTGTTCTTCTATGACGGCAACGATGCGGCGGAGCGCAGCTTTACCCTGAGCTTTGAGCCGAAGTTCTGCACCGTCTATGCGCTGGAGATGCCGCCCGTCCTCAGCGATATGAGCGCCCCGAACATCACCCTGTGCTATCAGGGCGCCGCCGGGCAGAACGGAAAGGCCACTGCCGGCGTAGCCCTGAGCGGCAAGACGCTGACCGTCTACAACGATGCCGATGGGCTGATGGCGCAGGTGCGCCGCAAGCTCAA
>CAKWRB010000001.1:0-16987 GCA_934845495.1 uncultured bacterium | reverse complement strand
CTATGTCTGCCAGCTGTTCCGCTGACGATTCAAAAAGGACCGGTCCCCTTCTCCGGGGAGCCGGTCCTTTTTTGCAGTTTGGGTCACAGCCAGTCCAGCAGGAGCCGCCCGCCCAGCAGGAGCCGGGCGGTGAGACGCAGCCCCCGGGGCAGCAAGAAGGGCTCCAGCCGGTCCAGAAACCAGCAGAGCTGCGCCTGCTCCTCCGGGGTGGGGGCGGCATCGGTGACAAACTCGACCCCAGACCCGGTGAGCCGGGCGGAGATCACCGGGGTGGGTGGGCTGCCCATACCCACCTGGCGGTAGCTCTCCTGCACCAGCAATGCCCCAAAGCAGCCGCCCATCAGCATCAGGGTGAGCAGCATCGCCCCAAAGAACTGCCGGGCGGTCTGGCGGCGCTGCTGCTGCAGGCTGGGCTCGCTGGGCGGCGCTGTCGGGTCAAAGCCGGATTCATCCGGTGCAATACCCGGGCGCTGCCGGCGGCAGTGGGTGGGAACAGTGGGGGGCTGGGCACGGACACTCTCCAGAAGGCGGTCCAGCTCCTGCCGGGACAGGCTGTTCGGCGGTTCTTCCATAGCGGTCCTCTCCTCTCTGGAAAACAGTCTGCCCGGAACCGGCCGGATTTATGCGGATCCGGCCAGGGTGTGCAGCCAGTCGCCCAGGGCCTGTCCGGCCAGCCGTGCCGCATGGAGTGCCTCCTCCAGGGTGTTGGCCTGGCTGCCGATCTCCAATAGAATGGTGCCGCCCGAAAGGTCCATGTTGTACCGCCCGGTGGAAAAGTAGAGCGGACGGGTCAGGGTGGGGTAGCGGCTCTCCAGCAGGTTCTGCACTGCGGCGGCGGTGCGCAGATTTTCCCCCCAGTCGCCGACACTGGGGGCTGAGCCGCAGAGGATCATGATCTGGGCGGCGGGTTTCCCGTCGATCTCGGTGGCCGGCTTGACAATGGTGGTGGCATCCCGCTGGATGCCGTCCCGGTGGATGTCCAGCACCAGCTGGATCTCCGGGTACTGGGTCAGGTAGTCCCGAACCACCGCCGCCGCCCGGTCGTAGGAGCCGTTGTAGGAGGGGTAATCGAACTGCTGGGTATCGTGTACCACCCCAATGCCAGCCTTGCGCAGCTCCTCCTCGATGGCATTGCCCACCGCCACCATGTTCCGGTTGTTGTCGGTGCTGCGCCAGGTGTTGCGGGTGTCGTACTGGGCGGCATCGCAGTCCTCGTAGCTTTCGGTGGCGTGGGTGTGCATGATCAGCACCTCCACCCGGCCGTCGGCTTTGGGGGCAATCTCCAGCGGCTCCTGCAGCTCTGCCTCGATCCGGGCGCGGGGGATCTCGGTGTAGTTGCGCAGCCACCCGGTGCCGATCTGCCAGCAGACGGCACTGGGCGAGCCGACCATCGTCTCGGAAAGGAGGGTGCCGCGGTACTCTTGGGGGATTTCCGGCGGTTTGGTCGGAGCAGGCTTTTGTTGGGGTGGGTCGGGTTTTGCCAGGGTGACCCCCGGCTGCACTTCGGAGGCGGCACTGGAGGAGGGCGCCGGGGAGCGCTGCATCAGAGTGTTCCAGGTGCCTTCTGGCATGGCAGCAGCCCCGGCCAGCAGGACAGTATCCTGCAAAAATCCTGCCGCTGCCGGAGCCGCCCCCTGGCAGAGCCGGACAAGCCCGGCGGCCGCAGCCAGTGTGAGTGTTGTCCCCATCAGCAGCGCCTGCAGCCGTGCCCGCTGCCGCCCGGAACCGCCCAGCCGTCCAATCCATCGTGGTCTCAATGCCCGTCCCTCCTCTTCCGCCGAACAAGCGGTGCTGTCTGGGAACATCTCTATGCGCCGGGGCGGCAGGATATGCTCAGGCGATCAGCAGAGCGATCTCCTCGGCGGTGAGCAGCGGTTGGGCGGCGCGGTTCACCGCCATGCCGATGAGGTGGGCGCCCCGGTCGATGAGCAGGTCCACATCTTTTGGGGTGACCACCAGGCTCTCCGGCACCCCCGGCGGAGCGGGCAGCCCCAGGTCGTGAAGCAGGGTGCGGCAATCCACCACCGTAGGGATCCCCATGGACACCACCGGGACCCCCAGCGTCTGCCGGGAGAGTTCCGCCCGGTTGTTCCCCACCCCGGCGCCGGGGGCGATGCCGCAGTCGGCGATCTGAACAGTGCGCCCCAGCCGTGCCGCATCCCGGGCTGCCAGGGCATCGATGGCCAGCACCGCCGAAGCGCCGATCTCCCGGGCGACAGTGCGGATCAGCCCGGCGGTTTCGATGCCGGTCTGACCCAGCACCCCCGGCGCCAGCACCGCCACCGGCCGGAACCGCCGGAAGAGCTGTTCCCGGCCTGCCACATGGCGGGTAGCCAGCACCCAGCGGGCAGCCCTTGGCCCCAGGGCATCGGGGGTGATGGCGGCATTGCCCAGACAGGCCACCAGCAGTGTCCCCTCCGAGGGTAGCAGCGACGAGAGGCTCTCGCCCAGCAGGGCGGCCTCGGCAGTGCCGGTCAGGGCTGTTTCACCGATGGGGTCGGTTTCCAGGGTGATGTACCGCCCCGGCGGTTTGCCGATGGCGCGGGCGCCCTCTTCGTTCTGGACGGTGACGGTGGTGAGCTCAAGGCCGTGCTTCTGCACCCGGCAGACGGAGATGCCGGGCAGCTCCGCTTCGCCGGAAAGGGCGGCGGCTTCCAGGGCAAGATCGGTGCGGATCATGGAAAAATCTCCTCACTTTCGGATAAAATTCCCGGAAAACCGGGATTTTCCTTAGTTTTACCGAAAAAATTTCGCTTAAACAGTTGCATTTACTCCGGAAAAATGATAAACTAACTTGTACTGTATGAACAGAGTAGGGGGTGTAACACAATGGCAAACATTAAGTCCGCGAAGAAGAGAGTTCGTGTCAACGCTGTCAAGGCTGAGCAGAACAAGGCTCTCAAGTCCGAGCTCAAGACTGCTATCAAGAAGGCTGATCTTGCAATCGTAAACGGCGACGAGAACAGAGCTGAGGCTGTCAAGGCTGCTGTGAAGAAGATCGATCAGGCTTGCGCCAAGGGTCTCCTGCACAAGAACAACGCTTCCAGAAAGAAGGCAAACCTGGCTGTTAAGCTGGCTGCCAATGCGTAAGCGTTTATATATTGCCTGAACGAGCTGAATTAGAGCAGCCCCCGGTGCGAAGCGTCTGCCGCTTTGTGTGTGGGCTGCTTTTTTCGTTCCCGGAAAACCGGGGACCGGATGGATAAAGGAGAAGGTTATGCGCAAGGGAATCCTGGGGTTCGATATCTGGTTTTACGGCATCGTGGCCATGCTGCTGGCGGTGTGCCAGCAGCCGCTGGTGCTGGGCGGGCTGATGCTGTTTGTCATGCTGGTGGAAAAGGACGAATGGCTCAACCGGCAGGTGATGCAGGCGCTGCTCCTGTGCCTGGGGGCCATGGCGGTCAGCCTGCTGGTGCACAAACTGTCGGCGGTGTTTGCCATCGTGCCGCTGTTTGGCTGGATGCTCCGCTGGGGAGTGGATCAGGTGGTGGATCTGCTGCTCCTGCTGGGCATGGCGCTCTTTGCCATCCGCGCCGCCGACCGGATGCACAAGGGGCTGGACAGTGATATCCCCTTCGCCGCCAGCTTTGTGAACCGGCTGTTCTAAAAAAACGGCATCTGCCGGGAGAGGAACTTCCTCTCCCGGTTTTTTTCTTGTCCGGGATTCCGACCGGTTTCGCCAGAATCCCGACCGGGCGGCAGGGTATACTGTTTTCCACAGAACATGGAAAAGGAAGTGGAAAAATGATGAATGTGCGGCGGGGGATCGCCCTGCTTCTGGTGCTGCTGCTGACCGGGTGTACGGCAGAATCGGCGCCGGACCAGCCGGGGGGACGATTTGCCCCGGGGCAGTATCAGGGCACAGGTCAGGGCTATGGCGGCCCCATCACGGTGGAGGTGGAGGTGTCCGCCGACCGCATCGAGGCGGTGAGCATCCTCTCCCACAGCGAGAGCCGGGGCGTCTGCGAGGCGGCATTTGAAGAGATTCCGGCGGAGATCCTGCGGCAGGGCACCCCCTATGTGGAACTGGTTGCCGGGGCGACCTGCACCTCCCAGGGGGTGATCGAGGGAGCGGCAGCAGCGCTGGCAGCAGCGGGCGGAACTTTTACACCACCCGAACCGGAGCCGGAGGTACGCACCCAGCGGGAACTCTATGCCGGCCTGGTGATTGCCGGGGCAGGGGGTTCGGGCATGATGGCAGCGGCCGAGGCGGTGCGCCAGGGCGGTGCCACCGTGCTGGTGGTGGAACAGCAGGACATCATCGGCGGTGAAACCCTCTATGAGCCGATCCTGACGCTGGAGGACGGCACTCTCACCAGCGGCTACGGGCTGCTGGGGAATCTTCGGGCGGAGGTGGAGGCCAGCGGAGCCGAACTGCTCACCGGGGTAAAGCTCACCGGCCTGGAGCTGACCGACGGTCGGGTGACCGGAATCTATGCCGTCGGAGCGGACACCGATTACACCATTCACGCCGGGCAGGGGGTGATCCTGGCCACCGGGGGCTATGGCGGCAACCCGGAGCTGGTGCTGGAGCTGGCTCAGGAGGGCGACACCCCCGCCGGATTGGAACAGCACTTCCGTACCCTGTGCCGGACAAGCTCGGACGGCAGCGGCCTTGTGGCAGCCCAGCAGGCCGGGGCGGCAGCAGTCGGACTGGGGCAGCTCACCTTCCGGGATCACACCCCGGAGCAGGGCCGGCTGAAAGAGGTCTGGTTCTGGGTGGACAGCCAGGGTCGGCGGCTCACCCGTCCTGCCGATGAGTCGGAGTGGGTGGAGCAGCTGCTGGCGCTGTCCGGCGGCGGCGCCTGGGCAGTGGGCCCGGCCCGGTCGGTGGAGGAGCAGCCAGCCGGAACCGTGCCGATTCGCCCCGAGATCCGGCTGGTGACGGCGGCGACACTGGAGGAGCTGGCGGAGCGTATCCAGGCGGACCCGGTGCTGCTCCGACAGGGGGCGGACCAGGAGGCGGAAACGGCAGCCGGAGAGGGGGTTGCCGCCGAATGGCGCACCCCGGTGCTGACCGGCACCCCCGGCGGACTCTGCACCAACGGGCAGGGGGCGGTGCTCCGGGAGGACGGCAGTGTTCTGCCAGGGCTGTACGCAGTGGGAACGGTCGCTGCCGGAGTGGACGATGACGGCTCCTCTCGGTACAGCCGGGCGGAGCGGGTCTGCCGGTTCCCGGCACGGGCAGTGCAGGCGGCGCTGGGCAAACCGTCCCTTCCTGAACAAGGAACTGAATGAAGAAAATGATAATTCTGCAAAAACAGCGAAATATTATCTGAATTTCTGCTTAAAAGGCAGGAATATTCAATGTTAAATTCATAATTTGCAAGGAAATCCGGAAAAATAGCTTGTCCGACGGGAACCGCTGTGCTATAATGGGCAAAATTCTAACGCTCTGGGAGGATCTTCCTATGCCAACACAGTTTTCTTCGTCATCACTCGGTGTGCGGGGGCTTACACAGGCTGCACTCTGCACTGCCTGTGCCTGCCTGCTGGCGCCGGTGAGCATTCCCATCGGGCCGGTCAGCCTGACGCTGGGGGTCTTTGCCATTCTTCTGGCCGGGGCCCTGCTGCCGCCTACGCTGGCGGTGCTGTCCTCCTGCGGCTATCTGCTGTTGGGTTTTGCCGGGCTGCCGGTGTTTGCAGGGTTTGCAGCCGGCCCCGGGGTGCTGTTTGGCATCACCGGGGGTTATCTGCTGGCCTATCCCGTCATGGCCTGGCTGCTGGCAATGGTCTGTGAGAAGACCCGCAGCCGTGTGGCCCGGATGGGCGGGGTGGTGCTGGCCAACCTCTGCTGCTACCTGCTGGGCACCGGCTGGTTTATGGCAGCCACCGGCAGCGGCCTGTGGGCAGCGCTCTCGGCCTGTGTGATCCCCTTTGTGCTGCCCGATCTCGCCAAGGGCTGGTGCGCCCTCTGGCTGGCGGAGCGCCTGCATCGGAGCCTGGGCGCATAATCCCCGGGCGCTGTGCCCATACTGCCCTCCAGGAGGTGAGTGCGTTGAAGCACCCGTTCTGGAGGGCATTTTCCTGGACGCTGGGGGTGTACCTGTTGGGCATTGCACTGGCGGTCTGGGTGATCGAGCCGCCGGGGGCGCCGGCCGGGGAGCCGGTACGGGAGGCGGTGCAGTACAGCCCCGACCCGGAGGAGGATCTCATCCTGCTGGGCAGGGTGGAAGGCGAGGAGCCGGTGGCGCTGCTGCTGGGCTTTTTCCCGGCGCAGCAGCGTGTGGCGGCCTTGGCACTGACCGGGGAGGAGCTGGGCAGCACCACCCAGCTGCGGCAGGCGCTGGAACAGCAGTACGGCCTCACCATTGACGGAACCCTCTCCGGCCCGCCGGAGAGCTGGCGGCGGCTGGTGCAGGGGCTGGGGGCAGCCACCCTTACACTGGAGCAGGACAGCACCGTCCTGCTGGGCAGCGAGCCGGTGATCCTCCGGGCAGGGCGGCAGCGGCTGGACAGCCGCCTTTCGCTGGCGCTGCTTCAGAGCGGGAGCGGCCATGCCGGGGAGCTGGCAGCCGCCTGGTGCAGGCAGTTCTGCCAGGGGGCGGAGATGCTGGGGAGCGAGGAACTGTTCGCCCGGCTCAGCGGCGGGTTTTCGGTGGATTTTGGCTACGCCGGCATCGCCCGGCACCTGCAGGGGCTGGTCTGGCTGGGGCAGCAGGAGACAGCAGCCCAGACGGCCGATCCGGCAGATCGGGCAGGGACGAGGGCGCTGTTTGCCCGCTCCAAGGGGACAAAACCCCCGGATTTATCTATTTCCGATAAAACCGGTCCGAGATGACCCGGTGAAAATAGTGCAAGATTCCACCGGTATTTTTCCGCTTGCCCCCTTGATAAAACGAACCAAATATTATAAGATAGGTAGCGTAGCAAATCCGAAAGGATTGAGCGGGCCGCTGTATGCGGCGAGATTATGAGAGAAGGAGGCAGCTTGTCATGACATTTGAGAAGGTACAGAAGATTCTGGCCGAGCAGCTGGAACTGGATGCCGATGAGATCACCCTGGATTCCAGCCTGGTTGAGGACCTGGGCATCGACAGCCTTGACTTTGTGGATATCGTAATGAGCCTGGAGGACGAATTCGACACCGAATTCCCCGAGGAGGATATGACCGACATTAAGACCGTAGGCGATATCGTCAAGTACATTGAGGATAAGCTCCAGTAAGCATCAAAGCAGATAAGGGGGCTCCCGTCCATGGACGGGAGCCCTCTTTTTTGTGCAGGATCTGGTATTGTGCAATCTGCTGGGGGAAGCCCCGATGGATTGGCGCATCTTCCAAATCGAATGTCTCCGTCCGGAAAACTCTTGCCCTCCTCTGGCAAAACACCGTATAATAAAGAAAAAACCGGGTGCAGGGGCATGGCGCTTCCGTCCCGGACGAATTTTCTCTGAAAGGTGGAATTGATTATGGAACTGGTTGTACGCACTGTCACCCGTCCGGAACTGGACAAGGCCGTGGAAGTGGAAGAAAAGGCAATGAAGGGTTTCGGCTATCTGCGTGATGTATCGGAGCTGTTCCTGTCCGATGAGGTAGGCCCGCTGCTGGGCGCCTATAAGGACGGCGAGGAGTTGGTGGGCATCGCCAAGTATACCGTTCTGGCCGACCACACCGCCTGGATGGAAACCCTGCGTGTGGCGCCGGAGTATCAGCGCCAGGGTGTGGGCCGCCGGCTCTATGAGGAGTTCCAGAAGCTCTCCAGGGAGAAGGGCGTGGAGTCGATGGCCATGTTCACCGGCCTCAAGAATATCCCCAGCTATTCGCTGGCACGGGTATTCGGTCTGGACACTGCCGGCCGCTACCGCGAGTTCCAGCTGGACCTGGCTGGTGCCGAAATGCCTGCGGAAACCGGCGACTTCAAGCCCGTGGGAGAGGACGAGGCGGTGGAGCTGCTGATGGCGCTGGGGGATAAGTACGAGGGCTTTGTGATCTTCAACCGCACCTTCATGCATATCAACGAGCCGATCATCCGTCAGCTGGCGAAGGAGGGCAAGGTTCTCCGGGACGAGGCCACTGGCAGCGTGATGGCCTTCGGCAACCGCTTCCTGGAGAAGCGCTCGGTACAGATCGCCATGATGGGCGGCGACTATGACAAGTGCATCGCCTGGGCTATCAAGGTGGGCCTGGAAAAGGGCGTGCCTCAGGTCGTCACTGAAGTGCCCCTGGACGATGAGGCACTGGGTCAGGTCTTTGCCGACCATGGCTTCCGGGCAGCTGCTGAGCTGCAGGTCATGAGCGGCCCGGCCTGCTGAGTTTTCCTGAAACAATGCAAAGCCGCCCCTGGAGCCGTTCCGGGGGTGGTTTTTTATGGGGAAAAGGCGGGTGCGCTCTTGCGAAAGCGCCCGGGAACAGGTATAATAAACTGGTATAACCGTTTCACACCGCACCTGCCCAAAACCGGGGGAGCGTAACTTTTTGATCGAGAACGGAAGGAAAGGAAGAAAGACGAATGGCTGACCAGAAAAAGATGGTAGAAAGCATCACATCCATGGATGTGGACTTTGCCCAGTGGTACACCGATGTGGTAAAGAAGGCGGAGCTGGTGGACTATGCTCCGGTGCGCGGATGCATGATCGTTCGACCGTATGGCTGCGCCATCTGGGAGAATATCCAGAAGATCCTGGACGACAAGTTCAAGGCAACCGGACATGAGAATGTGATGATGCCGCTGTTTATCCCCGAGAGCCTGCTCCAGAAGGAGAAGGACCATGTAGAGGGCTTTGCCCCCGAAGTGGCCTGGGTGACCACCGGCGGTGCGGAGCAGCTTTCGGAGCGTCTGTGCGTGCGCCCCACTTCCGAGACCCTGTTCTGCGATCACTTTGCCCATGTGGTACACTCCTACCGCGACCTGCCCAAGCTCTACAACCAGTGGTGCTCGGTAGTGCGCTGGGAAAAGACCACCCGCCCCTTCCTGCGTACCATGGAGTTCTGGTGGCAGGAGGGCCACACCCTGCACGAGACTGCTGAGGAGGCCAAGGCTGAAACCCGCCAGCAGCTGGAAGTGTATGCCGAGGTGTGTGAAAAGTACCTGGCAATCCCGGTGATCCGCGGCCGCAAGACCGATAAGGAGAAGTTTGCCGGTGCCGAGGCCACCTACACCATCGAGGCCATGATGCACGACGGCAAGGCTCTGCAGAGCGCCACCTCCCACTACTTCGGCGATGGCTTTGCCAAGGCCTTCGACATCACCTTCCAGGGCCGGGACAACCAGCTCCATCACCCCCACCAGACTTCCTGGGGTATGTCCACCCGCATCATCGGCGCCATCATCATGACCCACGGCGATGACAACGGCCTGGTGCTGCCTCCGGCTGTGGCCCCCATCCAGGTGGTCATCGTTCCGGTGGCCCAGCACAAGCCCGGCGTTCTGGAAAAGGCCGAGGAGCTGCGCCAGAAGCTCTCTGCCTTCTGCCGTGTCAAGAGCGATGTTTCGGATAACTCCCCCGGCTGGAAGTACGCCGAGTACGAGATGAAGGGCGTGCCCCTGCGCCTGGAGATCGGCCCCCGGGATATCGAGGCCGGCCAGTGTGTTCTGGTGCGCCGCGACAACCGCGAGAAGGTAGTGGTCAAGCTGGACGAGCTGGAGACCAAAATCCCCGAGCTGCTCCAGGCTGTGCACGATGGCCTGTACGAGCGCGCCCTCCAGAACCGCAAGAACCGCACCTTCACCGCCACCACCTTTGAGGAGATGAAGCGCCTTGCCAACGAGGAGAGCGGCTTTGTTGAAACCATGTGGTGCGGCGACCTGGAGTGCGAGATGAAGGTCAAGGAAGAGGCCGGCCTCACCTCCCGCTGCATGCCCGACGAGCAGAAGCACATCGGCGATGTCTGCCCCATCTGCGGCAAGCCTGCCAAGACCAGCATCATCTGGGGCAAGGCCTATTAAGCTGCTGCCCAAAACAGAATTTCCCCTGCAACAGAACAGCGTTCCCCCGGAATAAATCCGGAGGGGCGCTGTTTTTATGTCCGGGGAAATAAAAAAGCCCCCTGCCGGCAGGCAGAGGGCAAGGGGGACGGTTACTGGGCGGCGGTGCGGGGCTTGCGGTTCTTGTACTGGATGCGGTTGCGGATGGAGAGCAGCGCCGCGATCATGTACATGGCAGCTGCCAGCACAAAGGGGTAAAGCGGATTGAGCCCGTAGGCAAAGGCGGCGATGAGTGGGCCAAAGGTGCGCCCCAGCGAGATGAAGGCATTGAACAGGCCGGAGATGGTGCCGGTTTCGGACTTGTCCTCATCCTTCATCATCATCACCTGCAGGATGGGCATGGTGATGGCGTTGCAGGTGTAGTAGAGCAGCGCCACACCCAAGAAGGCCGGAATGCTGTGGCTGGCCAGGAGCATGGCGGTGATGGACACCGAGCAGAGCCCCAGGATCACGGTGATGGACTTGCGCACATCGGTGTGCTTGTTGATCCACATATTGATGGTGGAGTTGGCGATGATGGCAATGATGCCGATCAGGGCCTTGAAGTAGCCGTTATAGGAAGTGGGGAAGCCGAACTGGTCCCGCAGGAAGTAGCCGAAGTAGTTGTCGTAGCTCATCATGGCAAAGCCGAAGCAGAACACGATGGCCAGATAGACACCCATGGCGGCATCCACCCGACGCATCGAGGTGGTCATCGAGGTGACGGGGTTGATCTTGGCAAAGTCGATCTTCTCGGTGGAGAGGGTGCGGCCGGGAGCATCCCGCAGCACCAGCAGGGTGACGATGCCCAGCACCGAGGCTGCACCGATCTGGGCATAAAAGACGGCCATCAGGCTGTAATCACCGATCACGCCGCCGATGAGGTAGCCGATGCAGGTGCCCACCGACTGCAGCATGGCAAACATGGCCAGGTACTGGCCGCGGTTTTCCGAATCGCTGACGCTGATGAGGTAGGAGAGGGCATTGACAGCCAGCGCACCGTTGAGCAGACCGCTGATGACCCGGGCAAACAGCAGCATGGGCACGCCCCGGGCAATGGAGAAGAAGAACTGCCCCAGGGCATAGCCGAAGAAGCCCACTGCCATCAGCTGGGGGTAGGGCTTGCGGTCGCCCATCTTGCCCCAGAAGGGGCTGGCGAAGAAGGAACAGAGGCTCATCACCGAAAAGGCCACACCATTGATGTAGGACGGCGCCTGGATCATCTGCAGGAAGGCCGGCGTAATGGAGTGTACAAAGTTGGAGACGATGGTGAAGCCAAAGTAGATCAGGAAGAACTTGAGAACCGATCGGTTTTTCATGGGAAATCCACCTTTTTTCTGTAATCATCGGGCAGCTGCCCGGTTTGCAGCGCACATCATACCGCTGACTGGCAAAATGTACAGCCACTTAACCGCCAGATCAGTGTAATCGGCCAATGGGGCGGGAGCAGGCGCAGCCTGCGGATCGTCCGGCCAAAAAATCAGTATAATAGCTGCACTGTCAGCTATTATAGCATTTTAACCCAGGCGAATACAACTGCCCACCCCGAAAAATCGACTGGTTTTGTCTGTAGTATACTATTTATATATAGGGCCGCCTGGCAGACCCTTGTGCCGGGCAAAAAAAATCTGCTATGCTGAAGGTGAAAAAACGACCCCGAACCCACCCCGGAAGGAGGCGGCGACGATGGAGAAAAATCAAGAACAGCGCAGCGCGATGAAACAGGTGACCCGGAACGCTTTGATTCTGGGGGCGGTAGAGGCGGTTTTGGGAGTTTTGATTTATTTTGATCTGCTGGGGCTGCTTTCGAATCTGCACCTGCACTGGCGGATTCATACAGCTATGGGTTTTCCGGTCACTTACATGGGGGCCTGGCTGCTCTACTGGTGCGGCAAGCTCTGGCAGCAGGCAGACGACCCGGAGCGGTGGCGGCAGACAGTGCGCCAAATAGAGAAGGGGATAAGCACCCCTCCGATCATAACCCTGGTGTATGTGGTGGGGCTGATAGCAGCGGAAAGAGCGCTCTGGAAAACTTCCTATGCCGTAATCAGCATTCTGATGGTGGGCCTCCTCTTCCTGTTATTTCTGCCGCTTCTTCGGAAGATGCGGCGCCTGTAAGCGGCATCGGGAACCGGCCTGCACCGACTGTTGGCTGGGCAGGCCGGTTTTGTTGTGAAAACGCACAATTTCCCGGCTGTGAATCGTACATTTCACAGAAATTTATAGAAAATGCAAATTTGGGGGCATTTCTCGAAAAAAACCTTGCAATCGGCTCCCCCACATGCTATTATAATTAAGCGTGACTGCACAAGATATGCGATGAAGCGAGAGGTTGCCGCAACCATGCGGGTAATTTTCGCCGAGTATGTCCGATTTTAAACCGGGCGACTTCACTTTTGAATACTGAACGGGAATCCTGTGGAGAACTTCTTCTCCGGCGGGAGTTCTCATCGTCAGCCCTCCGGCCAGGTCGGTGGGGAAAAGGTAGGTTCCGGGTAAACAGCGCGGTTTTCAACTTGAAAATCAGGGCGGTTTGGCCGGTTTTTCTATGAAGGACGATGAAACACCCGGCAGGGTGTTCAGTAGGAGGCGTCGCTGCAAAACAAATTATTAGGGAGGCGATGAATGTGGCAGTCAAGGAAAAAATCAGAATCAGACTGAAGGGTTATGATCACCGTCTGGTGGATCTTTCGGCAGAAAAGATCGTGGAAACAGCGAAGCGTACCGGCGCAAGAGTGTCCGGCCCGATTCCGCTGCCCACCGAGCGCGAGATCGTTACCATCCTGCGCGCTGTTCATAAGTACAAGGACAGCCGTGAGCAGTTTGAGACCAGAACCCACAAGAGACTCATTGACATCCTGAGACCCTCGAACAAGACTGTTGAGGCTCTCACAAGTCTGGAGCTCCCTGCCGGTGTCGAGATCGAGATCAAGCTGTAAACCAGTAGTTCTCGGTGTTCACCGGGTCATGTCGGCGAAAGTCGACCAATAACCTTAGGAGGTAGGAAAGAAATGCAAAAGTACATTATCGGCAAGAAGATCGGTATGACTCAGCTCTTTGATGAGAACGGCAAGTTCATTCCGGTTACTGTCATCGAGGCAGGTCCCTGCATCGTGACCCAGAAGAAGACAATCGAAAACGACGGCTACGAAGCCGTGCAGATCGGTTACGGCGAGGTGACTGAAAAGCACCTGAACAAGCCGATGAAGGGCCACTTTGCCAAGGCTGACGTGGCTGCCAAGAAGTTCCTGCGGGAATTCCGTGCAGATAACTGCGGTGAAAAGAATGTCGGCGATCTGATCAAGGCCGATACCTTCGCGGCTGGCGACAAGGTAGATGTCTGCGGTATCAGCAAGGGTAAGGGTTACCAGGGCGTTATCAAGCGTTTCGGCGCTCACTCCCTGAAGGATACCCACGGTACCGGTCCTGTGCACAGACATGCCGGTTCCAACGGTGCCAACTCCACCCCCAGCCGTGTATACAAGGGCAAGATCCTGCCCGGCCACATGGGTGTTGAGCAGGTGACTGTTCAGAACCTGGAAGTAGTAAAGGTTGACGCAGAGAATAACCTGATCGCTCTCAAGGGCGCCATTCCTGGCCCCAAGGGCGGCATCGTTACCATCACAGACAGCGTCAAGGCGTAAGGAAGGAGGAGTACACAATGCCAAAGGTAACAGTTTATGATATGACCGGCAAAAGCGTTGGGGAAATGAACCTTTCGGACGCCGTGTTCGGCATCGAGCCGAATGCAGCAGTTATGCACGCTGCAGTCGTTAACTACCTGGCCAACCAGCGTCAGGGCACTCAGTCCACTCTGACTCGTGCAGAGGTTCGCGGCGGTGGCCGCAAGCCCTGGAGACAGAAGGGCACCGGCCATGCAAGACAGGGTTCCATCCGCGCTCCCCAGTGGACACACGGTGGTATCGCCCTGGGCCCGAAGCCCCGCGACTACAGCTACTCGCTCAACCGCAAGGTAAAGCGTCTGGCTATCAAGTCCGCTTTCTCCACCAAGGCTCTGGAGGAGAACATCATCGTTGTGGACAACATTGATGTGACCGAGTACAAGACCAAGACCGTTGTGGCTATGCTCAAGGCTCTGGGCGTTGAAAAGAAGGCACTCATCGTAATGCCTGAGAAGAACGAGCAGTTCATCAAGAGCGCAGCCAATATCCCGGGCGTCAAGACCGCTCTGGTAAACACACTGAACACCTACGATGTCCTGAACGCCGGCAAGTTCATCATTGCCAAGGACGCCGTAGCCAAGCTCGAGGAGGTGTACGCATAATGAAGGCACCGCAGGATATCATCCTTGCTCCTGTTATCACAGAAAAGAGCATGGCAGGCATCGCCACCAAGAAGTACACCTTCAAGGTTGCTTGCGACGCTAACAAGATTGAGATTGCCAAGGCAATCGAGTCCCTGTTCCCTGGCACCAAGGTTGCCAAGGTAAACACCATGAACGTAGCCGGCAAGGCCAAGCGCATGGGTATGAACCAGGGCTACAGATCTGACTGGAAGAAGGCCATCGTAACTCTCGCCGAGGGATCCAATGGCATCGAGTTCTTCGAGACGATGCTGTAAGAGGCCGCGTGAACCAGTACGCTGCCAGTATGGGATTGGCTCATAATCCCGCCAACTAATATGAGGAGAGTGAAACCGCAATGGCTATCAAAAAGTTCAAGCCCACCAGCCCCAGCCGTCGTCAGATGACTGTGACTGATTACTCCGGGCTTTCCAAGGTTGCTCCCGAGAGAAGCCTGCTCGTAAGCCTGAAGCAGAACTCCGGCCGCAACAACACCGGTAAGATCACCGTCCGCCACAGAGGCGGCGCCAACCGCAGAAAGTACCGCATCATCGACTTCAAGAGAGACAAGGCCGGTATCCCCGCCACCGTTCTCACCCTGGAGTATGATCCCAACCGTTCCGCTCACATCGCGCTGATCCAGCACGAGGACGGCGAGAAGCGCTACATCATCGCTCCCGCTGGCCTGTCCGTTGGTGACACCGTAGTGTCCGGCGCCGGCGCTGACATCAAGCCCGGCAACGCACTGCCGATGGTGAATATCCCGGTTGGTACCTTTATCCACAACATCGAAATGCACCCCGGCAAGGGCGCACAGCTTGCCCGTTCCGCTGGCGTTATGGCTCAGCTGATGGCTAAGGAAGGCGCTTACGCCCTGATCCGGCTCCCCTCCGGTGAGCTGAGAAATGTACCCGTAGAGTGCATGGCTACCATTGGTCAGGTAGGCAATACCGATCACGAGAATGTGAACTACGGTAAGGCCGGCCGCAGAAGACACATGGGCTGGCGTCCCACCGTCCGCGGTTCTGTCATGAACCCGAACGATCACCCCCACGGTGGTGGTGAAGGCAAGAGCCCCGTTGGTCGTCCCGGCCCTGTTACCCCTTGGGGCAAGCCTGCACTGGGCTACAAGACAAGAGCGCATAAGAACCGCTCCAACAAGTTCATTGTAAAGCGCCGCAACGACAAGTAAGGCGCGCTGAAAGGAGGAGTAACTGATGGGTAGAAGCATCAAGAAGGGCCCGTTCGTGCAGCCTGTGCTGCTCAAGCGCGTCAGAGAGATGAATGAAGCCGGCGAGAAGAGAGTTCTCAAGACCTGGAGCCGTGCCTCGACAATTTTCCCGGAGTTTGTAGGACATACCTTCGCCGTTCATGACGGCCGCAAGCATGTTCCGGTATATGTGACCGAAGATATGGTAGGCCACAAGCTGGGAGAGTTCGCTCCCACAAGAACATACAAGGGCCACGCTGGCTCTAAGACAAGTAACACCGGTAAGTAATAGCCGAGAGGAGGAGAACAAATGGAAGCAAGGGCTTATCTGAAATATGCCCGTATCGCACCCCGTAAGGTGCAGATCGTGCTTGATCTGATCCGGAACAAGCCGGTTGACCAGGCTATGGCTATCCTCAAGCACACACCCAAGGCTGCTTGTGAGCCGCTGGAGAAGCTTCTGAAGTCGGCTATTGCAAACGCCGAGAACAACCACAACATGGACAAGAACAACCTGTATGTGGCAGAGTGCTTCGTGGCTCCTGGCCCGGTTCTCAAGAGAATGAGACCCCGCGCTCAGGGCCGTGCCTTCAGAGTACTGAAGAGAACATCGCACATCACAATCGCTCTCCGAGAGAGAGACTAACCAGAGGAGGAGGTAAACTATGGGTCAGAAAGTAAATCCGCACGGTCTTCGTGTTGGTGTAATCAAGGACTGGGACTCCCGCTGGTTTGTAAGAGACGATGTGTTTGGAGATACCCTCGTAGAGGACTACAACCTCCGCAAGGTCCTGAAGAAGAAGCTGTATGACGCCGGCATCGCCAAGATCGAGATCGAGCGCGACGCCACTAAGGTAAGAATCCATCTGCACTGCGCTCGTCCCGGTATCGTTATCGGCAAGGGCGGCTCCGAGATCGAGAAGCTGCGCCTCGAGTGCGAGAAGATGATCAATAAGAACAGAGCTGAAAAGCTGGCTGTACTGGTAAATGTTGTTGAGGTCAAGCAGCCCGACAAGAATGCCCAGCTGGTAGCAGAGAGCATCGCTGCTCAGCTCGAGAACCGCGCTTCCTTCCGCCGCACCATGAAGCAGGCTATCAGCCGTGCCATGCGTCTGGGCGCAAGAGGTATCAAGGTTCAGCTCTCCGGCCGTGTAGGCGGCGCTGAGATCGCAAGAGTAGAACAGTATCATGAGGGTACCATTCCGCTGCAGACCCTGCGCGCTGATATCGACTATGGTTTCGCCGAGGCTCACACCACTTACGGTAAGCTGGGCGTCAAGGTTTGGATCTACGCTGGTGAGGTTCTCGCAGAGAAGAGGACTCGCAAGGAAGGAGGCAACAAGTAATGCTTCTGCCTAAGAGAGTAAAATACCGCCGTGTCCACAGAGGTAGAATGAAGGGCGTGGCAACAAGAGGAAACAAGGTTTCCAACGGTGAGTTCGGTCTGCAGACCCTGGAGCCGGCATGGATCACCTCCAACCAGATCGAGGCAGCTCGTATTGCCATGACTCGTTACATCAAACGTGGTGGTCAGGTTTGGATCAAGATCTTCCCCGACAAGCCCATCAC